>CAZRUB010000080.1:0-6659 GCA_964603185.1 uncultured Ruminococcus sp. | reverse complement strand
GGCTATGTATAAAATGTGCCAATCGATCCTGCCGTTGGGGCGACAGCTTCCCGACTGCTTTTTCGAAAGGAGCTGACGGTCGCAGTTATTTAAATGTATAAATGAATTTGATACGAATTCCGAGCTGAACATAAATAAAACACCTCAATTACAATATAAACCCAAAGAGAGGCTTTGTCAAATGATTTTCAGCAGGAAAGTGCTAAAAATAAGCAGAAAAAACCATATAAAAAAATGTATATCCATGCTATAATAAGGCTGACTGAAAGACAAATTAAAGCCTTTAGGCTTATCGGAGGGAATTTTATGAAGATTTTTTTTGAAAACCTTAACGAACGCTTTCGCCCGGCGATGAACGACTTTTTAAAGCTTCACAACATTACCGAGGCACGTGACGGAATAAAAATCCGCACGGAGCTTTCGAGGGACGGGAAAATAAGAATTGAAAAAAAGGATAACGAAGCCGTTTTTTATCTTACAAAGGAGCATCAGCTTTTCAGGTCGCTTTTAAGCCTTCGGGAAACGGAGGGCGAGCTTTACGAGGAAGAGGTGTATTTCGAAACACTCTCCGCGATGTTTGACGGCTCCCAGGCGAATTCGCTGATGAACGTTAAATCCGCAAAAAGAATGATGCTTTATCTTGCCTCCATGGGCTATAACATGATGATGCTTTACACGGAGGACTGTTATGAAATAGAGTCCGAGCCGTCGTTCGGAAATATGCGTCCGCGATATTCGGCGAAGGATTTTAAGGAGCTGGACGATTATGCGTACTCTCTCGGAATTGAGCTGGTGGGCTGC
The DNA here is from genome assembly GCA_964603185.1 of uncultured Ruminococcus sp. Lineage (GTDB taxonomy): Bacteria > Bacillota > Clostridia > CAKSNL01 > HGM11501 > HGM11501. The sequence goes on along the minus strand of CAZRUB010000080.1, from coordinate 5,858 downwards.
ATTCAAACGCTCGGCCATTTGACGGAGGCTATAAAGAAGCCGAAATATGTGAGAATTTCCGACAGACCGGACATTTTGATGGTTGGCGAGGACGGAACCTATGAGCTTATCGAAAAAATGATAAAAACCGTTTCGGAAAATTTCAGATCCAGGCGCATACATTTGGGACTTGACGAGGCGTGGGACTTGGGACGCGGGAATTATTTGAAAAAACACGGCGTCAGGGAGCAGAGCGAAATAATGACGGAGCATCTTAAAAGGATTACCGAGATTACGGAAAAATACGGTATGCATCCCATGATGTGGGGCGATATGTTCTTTCGCGGAAAATCCGCCACGGCGGATTTTTACGACCCGGCGGTACGCTTTTGCGAGGAGGACAAAAAATCCGTTCCCGATGATATGGGCATTATTTACTGGGATTATTATCATAAGGACAGTGAATTTTACGAGGACAGAATGACAGAATGCAAAAAGCTTTCGGATGAGGTGATTTTTGCAGGCTGCTCAAGAAATGTGAGAACCTTCGGAAGCCATTTGGAAACAACGCTCATAACAACAAATCCGGCGCTTTCCGCGTGCAAAAGGCTCGGAGTGAAGGAGGTTATCGCAACCGTGTGGGGTGATGACCAGAGGGAATCGTCGACATTTGCGGTTCTTCCGGGGCTTTCGCTTTTTGCGGAGCATATGTACGGAGCTTCGCCGAGCATGGAAACGGTGGAAAAACGGCTTTCCTATGCCGTTGAAATGCCGTTTGAGGCCCTTTGGGATATAGCGCTTTTCGATGCCGTGCCCGAATACAACGGGAAAAACCCGGGCACCGTGGCGTTAAGCAGAATTATTATGTGGCAGGATATTTTACTCGGCCTGTACGACAAGTCGATGGAAAAATGCGATATGACGGGGCACTACGAGATGCTTCACGAGAAGATGTACCGATATGCAAGGGAATGCAAGGACGCTTCCTTTGAAAAAATGTTTGATTTTTACGCGGCATTGGCAAGGGTACTGTCCGAAAAGCAGTATTTGGGCGTAAGGCTTTATCACGCTTACACCGACGGAAACAAAGAGGAGCTTGAAAAAATCAAGGATAATGAGCTTGCGGCGTTGTATAAGGATATTGAGGCATTGAGAAGGGCGCACAGAGAGCACTATTTCGATGAATACAAGCCGATAGGCTGGGAGATTTTGGACATCCGCTACGGCGGAGCGATTATGCGTATCGATACTGCGATAAAGCGCCTCACGGATTATCTTACGGGAAAAATCGAAAAAATCGAGGAGCTTGAGGAAGAACGTCTTGATTTTTGGTGCCTTGCCGACTATAAGCTCCTGTGCTCCGCCAGCAGAATATGAAAAAACGAAAGGCCGTATTTTTTTCGGAAAATGCGGCTTTTTTCGGGGGGATGGATACTCTTTTGACCGAAAATTATAAAAATACTTGCATTTTTGCTTCAACCATGCTATAATGTAGAATAATCTTTCGAGATTGTAATTTTATTTTTCAAGAGGAGTTGGTTAATTAATGGATCCTGCCAGTAGTATGCAGATAGCAGCACTTATTGTTTTGGTGATGTTATCCGCTTTTTTCTCAGGAACCGAAACAGCATTTACGAGTTTTAGCAAAACCCGTATGAAAACCCTTGCCCAGGACGGAAACAAAAAGGCGAAGGCGGTTATGGAGGTTGAGGAGCGGTATGAAAAGTTCCTTTCAACCATGCTTGTCGGAAACAACATTGTGAACATTTCCGCATCAACCATTGCAACGATATTGTTCACCAATTCGATTATCAAGGGTAATCAAAGCCTTGCCGCAACGGTATCCACGATTGTTATGACGGTTGTGGTATTGATTTTCGGAGAAATAAGCCCCAAATTTTTGGGGAAGGACTTTGCCGATACCTATACGCTTAAGATGGTGGGTGTTGTAAAAGCATTAATGGTGCTTTTAACACCTCTTACGGCCTTGTTTTCACTTTGGCGCGTGCTTTTGTCGAAAATATTCAAAAGCGATTCGACCATGTCCATTACCGAGGACGAAATTATGACCATGGTTGAAGAAGCGCAAAATGAGGGCGGAATCGATGAGCATGAGGGTGACCTTATCAAGAGCGCGATTGAGTTTAACGACCTGGAGGTTGACGCAATTTTAACGCCCAGGGTGGATATTGTTGCGATAACCCTTGACACGCCAATGGAGGAGGTTGCCGAAATCTTCAGAACAAGCGGATTTTCGCGCCTTCCCGTTTACCGCGATACAATCGATAATATCGAGGGAATTATCCATGAAAAGGATTTTAACCGCATCGTGCATGACGGTGCGAAGGATTTCAGGGCGGCGATTCACGATGTTTTCTGCATAACCGAGGGCATGAAAATATCCAAGCTTTTGCGGGAGTTTCAAGCCGCGAAAACACATATGGCAATCGTGGTGGACGAATACGGCGGAACGGCCGGTCTTGTTACCATGGAGGATGTTTTGGAAGGCCTTGTGGGGGAAATATGGGATGAGCATGACGAGGTTATCGAAAATGTAAAGCTTGTCGGCGATGACACTTACATTGTCAACGGAAGCGCATCCTTAAGCGAGCTTGAGGACATTTTCGAATTTTCCGACGAGGTGCTTGACGAAAACGCCACGGTTAACGGATGGGTGCTGGACAATATAGATAAAATACCCGAGGTCGGGGACGAGTTTGAATTTGAAAATCTCTCGGTGCAGGTTGTGAAAACGGAAGGACGGCGCGCCGCGGAAATTAAGCTTATCGTTCACCCGATCGAAGACGAGGAAGAGGAAGACAAGGATAAGGAAGACAAAAAGGAAGCTGACGACGAAAAGGCCGTCGGCGTATCGGAATAATATAAAAAAGCGTATTGGAAAATCCAATGCGCTTTTTTGGTAAAGCCATATCTAAAGAGAATAATCTGAATTTAACGTTATTTTAACATTGAGCGGATATAATAAACCCAAACCGAGGGGGTGACGGATACGGCGATAGAGGTTTTCAACAGATATGAGCATAAATATATATTAAAAGAAAAAACCCTTCTTGAGGTTTTGAAGGTTATGGATGAGCGTATGGCTCTTGATCCGTACAATGCGGGGAGAAAGCCCTATACCATTGCGAATATTTATTACGATACACCGGACAATTATCTTATAAGAAGCTCGCTTTCAAAGCCCGAATACAAGGAAAAGCTGAGGCTTCGAGCATACGGGGTTCCGAACGAGGACTCAAGGGTTTATCTTGAAATAAAGAAAAAGTATAAGGGGCTTGTGAATAAAAGGAGAACCGCATTAAATCTGCGCGAGGCGTATGAATTTGCGGATAACGGCATAATTCCCGCTATTAAGCCCTATATGAATGCACAGGTAATGCGCGAGCTTGAGTATTTCTTGAGGATATATAATTTAAGCGGAAGGGTTTACATTGCGTATGACAGAATAGCCTATTTTGAAAAGAAAAACGGTGATTTGAGAATTTCGTTTGATATGAACATTCGTTCAAGGCGGCATGACCTTAAGCTTGAGAACGGCACCTACGGCGATAGGCTCCTTGACGGGGATTCTTATCTCATGGAAATCAAGACCTCGCTTGCCAAGCCCTTGTGGCTTGCCGATATGCTTTCCGAATTTGAAATCCGTCGAACGGCGTTTTCCAAGTACGGAACGGAATTCAAATTAAACGGAAGCAGCCTAACCGAGGCACGCCCCGTGCGGTAATTTGATTTTGCTTTTATGAGAAAGGAAAAAGACAATGGACAATATATTTAACGATATTTTAACGAACACTTCATCCGATATTTCGATCGGCTCCGCGGTTATAACGATGCTTTTTGCGCTGGCCTTCGGGACGGCGATAGGAATTACATATTATAAGACGCAGGAGGAAAATTATCAAAAAAGCCTTGCGGTTACGCTTATGATGCTGCCGATGATTCTTTCGGTGATAATTCTTTTCATCGGGAGCAATATTGCAAGAGCGTTCAGCCTGGCGGGCACGCTTTCGATTGTGCGCTTCAGAAGCGCACCGGGCGACCCCAAGGATATCGGTCTTGTGTTTTTCGACATTGCGGCCGGGCTTGCCGCCGGAGTGGGGCTTTACGGCTACGGCGCAATATTTGTTATAATGCTTTGCGTAATTATAATATTTGCGGATAAATTCGATTGGTTTGAGAAAGGGGACGCGCAAAAAACACTGAAAATTACCGTTCCGGAAAACCTTAATTATCAAGGCGCATTTGACGAAATTCTTGAAAAATATGCCGAAAAATATACCCTGACAAAAATTAAAACAACGGATTTGGGATCTCTTTTCGAGCTTTCCTATACTCTGACCATGAAAAACAATGAGGATGAGCGGGAATTTATCAATGAGCTTCGATGCAGAAACGGCAATCTTAACATAGTGCTTGCATTGAGCGATAAAATGAAGGGATGAGGTGATTGTTATGAAGAAAAGAATAATTTCATGCGCTTTGGGAATTTTTCTTTTGGCGACGGTTTCGTTTGTGACGGTTGCCGAAAGGGAGGAAAAGATTAAGGTTGAAATGGACGGGCAAATTATCGATTTTGACGTTGAAGCGCAAATTATGGACGGAAGCACCATGGTTCCTTTAAGAAAAATATTCGAAGAAATAGGTGCACTTGTCAAATGGGACGGCGAAACAGGCACCGTTACGGCCCGCAAGGGTGCAAAAACGGTGACGCTCACGGTTGATTCCTCGGAGCTTACGATAGATAAGGGGAAGACGGACGAAAACGGAAATGCCGTTACGGAAAGGGTCGGCTTGGAGGCTCCGGCGCGGATAGTGTCGGGAAGGACGCTTGTTCCGGTACGCGCGGTATCGGAAGCGTTCGGCCTTAATGTGAGCTGGGACGGTGAAAGTAAAACGGTAATTATCGAGGACGAAGAAGAGGACGACTCTTGGAAGGAAAATACGGGAACGATAGACCTTTCGAATATGACATTTGAGGGTGAAGGAATCGATGTAAGCGGAAATCGAATTATGGTAACCGAGGGCGGAGATTTCACCTTAACGGGTGCTCTTAAGGACGGTGGAATTACGGTTTCGACGAAGGATAAGGTTAAGCTGAGGTTAAGCGGCGTCGAGATAAGCGCTTCGGAGGGCTCGTGCATTTACATCGAGGAAGCCGACAAGGCATATATCACAATAACCGAAGGTACGAAAAACACCCTGACGGCAAAAGGAAGCGATGCGGCGATTTATTCCGAGGATAAGCTTGAAATAAAAGGAAAGGGCAGTCTTACCGTTACGGCCGAGGACGGGCACGGAATCAAGGTATCGGATAACCTCACAATAGAAAACGGAAATATAAGCATATCCGCGTCGGGTGACGGAATACATGTGAAGGATACGTTTAAGATGACCGGGGGCACCGCAGACATAAAATCCGTAGGCGACGGAATCGATTCCGACTCGATAGTTATTGTATCGGGCGGTGAGCTTGATATAAAAACCGACGGGGTTCCCGTAGCATCAAGCACGGATAACACCGACATGAATATGCCGCGCGGAGGCGGGGAGCGGCAAGCGGAGGTTGAATTCGAAAAGTCGACAAAGGGCATAAAAGCCGAATGGATGATGAGCATATCGGGCGGCGAAATAACGGTTAACGCGGCATCGCACGCCGTTCATTGCCAAGATGAAATTGAAATAACGGGCGGCAGACTCACGCTTTCCTCGGAATACGAAAAGGGAATTTCCGCGCACGGAAATTTAACGATTTCCGGAAGCGAAACGGTGATAACCGTGGAAAAATCCACGGAAGGCTTGGAAAGTAAAAACACCCTTACCGTCAACGACGGAGTAATTACGATATCGGCCTCGGATGA
>CAZRUB010000079.1:0-6748 GCA_964603185.1 uncultured Ruminococcus sp. | reverse complement strand
TATCATACCACAGATAGCCCTGGGACGAGGAAGGCAACGTAAAAGTAACGTAAGAAAGATTGTTGCCCGTTTCGGCCAGGCAATACCTTTCAAAATCCGCCACCTTGAAGGTTACATAATAATCGTTTTCCGTTTCATATTCTATAACCGGACTGCTTTCTTCCTGTTCTTCCGAAGGAAGCTCATCTTCATTCTGCGCATAGGCCGACATCATGGATAATGCCATTATTGCCGCCAATGCCGCCGCGCTGAGTTTTTTGAACATTTTTATCTGCTCCTTTCCCTCTTTTGTGTATAAATATTTGATTTTATTATACCATTTCGCTTACAAATTGTCAATATCTGCACACGCTTTATAATTATTAACTTTTTATTACCGACTTCAATTTCCCAATGCTTTTGTTTTTTCAAATGCTTTTATAACCGCATTCATTGCGGCAGCGGAAAATCCGCCCTCCGAAAGGGCACGCACCCCTTCGATGGTACTTCCGCCGGGAGAGCAAACCTCATCCTTAAGCACGGCGGGGTGCTTCCCCTCGCTCAGCGCCAGGGAGCATGCTCCCTTAATTGTCGAAAGAGCGTATTTTAAGGCCTTTTCCTTTTTTAAGCCGCAGAAAACACCGCCGTCGGCAAGCGCCTCTGCAAACATATACAAAAACGCCGGCCCGCATCCCGAAACAGCACTCGCCGCATCGATAAGTCCCTCGGGCAATTCATCCAAGGTACCCGTGGATTTCATCATGCGCTTAAACTCAGCCGCTTCCTCGGTGCTCACATTTTCCGAGGTGCACATAAGCGTCATCCCCTCGCCGACCGCCGCGGGCGTGTTGGGCATTATTCTGATAAGCTTCCTGTCGCTTCCGAAATGCTCCTTCAGCATTTCTATGCTCACCCCTGCAAGCATGGAAACAATAATGAAATTATCGCTTCTTTCTTCAAGCCCCCCAAGCTTCGCGCAAAGCGCGGAAAGCATGCTCGGCTTAACCCCGATAAACAAAAACTCCGACTTTTTCGCCGTTTCGCCGCTTTCCTCCGCAGTCGCTCCCAGAAGCGCCGCCTTCTTCGCCGCGTTTTCGTACGTGCTGCACGAAATCGCAACATTTTCCGCTCCCACCTCGGCGGTAACGGCGCGTGCAAGCGCAAAGCCCATATTTCCGCAGCCTATAAATCCGGCCTTATATTTACTCATAAAATCACCCGCTTTTTTATTTTATCTTATCTGTCCGTTTCCTTCTATTATGTATTTATACGTTGTAAGCTCGTTTAAGCCCATAGGGCCTCTCGCATGAAGCTTTTGCGTGGATATTCCCATCTCGCAGCCCATTCCGAATTCTCCTCCGTCGGTAAAGCGCGTGGAGGCATTCACGTAAACCGCGGCACTGTCGGTATTATCGGCAAAATATTTTGCCGCGGCGGCATCCCTTGTTATTATCGCCTCGCTGTGTCCCGTGGAATGAAGCATCACATGCCGCGCCGCCTCCTCCACGGAGGCAACCACCTTGACCGCCATGATATAGTCCAAAAATTCCGTATCGAAATCCGCCGCCTTCGCTTTTTTTCCGTTTATTATTGCGGCGGCCCTTTCGCAAAGCCTAAGCTCCACCGCGGGCACACCCTCGGCTCTTCTTTTTTCGCAAAGCCTTTCCGAAAGCGCGGGAAGAAATTCCTCGGCCACGGACTCATGCACAAGGCACACCTCCGCCGCATTGCAAACCGAGGGGCGGCTTGTTTTTGCGTTTTCCGCTATATCAAGAGCCGTTTTAATATCCGCGTCTTTATCAACGTATATATGGCATATTCCGGTTCCCGTTTGTATGCACGGAACGGTTGCGTTTTCAACACACGAGCGGATAAGCCCCTGCCCGCCGCGGGGAATAAGCAAATCCACCAGCCCCTGCGCCTTCATCAGGCACTCGGCGCTTTTCCTTTCGGTATCCTCCACAAGGTTTAAAACGTTTCCGTCCACTCCTGCTGCGGCAATTCCTTCCTTTAAGGCCTTCACAATCGCCTCCGCGCTTTTGTGCGCCTCTTTTCCGCATCGCAAAACGCAGGCATTGCCGCTTTTAAGCGCAAGCGCCGCCGCATCCGAGGTAACGTTCGGGCGGCTTTCGTAAATTATCGCAACAAGGCCGAGGGGCACTCTTTTTTTATGAATTACAAGCCCGTTGGGTCTTATAATCTTTTCGATATCCGTATTAACATTATCGGGAAGCTCGGCAATGTGCCTTATTCCCTCCGCCATATCGGAAATTCTTTTCTCGGTAAGCAAAAGCCTGTCTGTCATAACCTCGGATATTTTGCCCTTCGCCGCCGATACGTCGCATGCGTTTGCCGCAATAATATCCTCCGTTGCCGCCGAAAGCCGCTCCGCCATCAGGTAAAGCATTCTGTTCTTTACCTCACTTGTCGCATTTTTTATGCTTCCCGAAGCCGCCTTCGTCAGCTTCAGCAATTCCTCGGTCATCATACGCTTGCCCTCCCCTTGAAAAATGTTCCCACGCGCTTGCCTTCCGCTATATCGTAAAGAATTTCGGGATTCTTTCCGCTTGCTATTATCATATTGCAGCCGGCGGAGCATGCGATTTCCGCCGCGGAAAGCTTTGTTATCATACCGCCCGTACCCAGCGTGCTTTCGCTGGGTCTTGCAAGTGCGCGTATTTCATCCGTTATTTCGTCAACCTCTTCTATCAAAACCGCCGACGGATCCTCCTTGGGATTCTTATCGTAAAGCCCCTCGATATCCGTTAAGATAACCAAAAGCTCAGCATGTATGCTGGCGCTGACCACGGCCGAAAGCGTGTCGTTATCGCCTATCGCTATTTCGTCGGTCGCAACGGTATCGTTTTCGTTTATTATCGGAAGCGCCGAAAGTGCCAAAAGCCGTTCTATCGTATTGTGGAAGTTTTCCTTACGTACGGCATCGTCAATATCCGCCGCGGTAATCAAAAGCTGCGCCACATTGTGGTTGTACTCCGAAAAAAGCTTGTCATAGGTATACATAAGCTCGCACTGTCCCACGGCCGCCGCCGCCTGCTTTCCGGGAATATCGCGCGGCCGCTCGGCAAGACCGAGCTTTCCCGTACCCATTCCGATAGCGCCGGAGGAAACAAGAATTACCTCGTTCCCGGCATTTTTAAGGTCACTTATAACCTTGCAAAGACACTCTATTCTTCTGATGTTAAGCCTCCCCGACGCATGCGCAAGCGTGGAGGTTCCCACCTTTATTACCAGCTTCATATTCAACACACCCTTCTTTTCAATACATTTTATCATTTTTTCGTCGTGTTTTCAATAGTAATTTTAAAATAAAGCCCGCCTTTTTGCACTAAATCTATAACATAACGGTTTACCCGTGCACAATTTCGTGTACGGGTAAACCGTTATAATTGCATATCCGCCGCCTAAGAAACACACTCAACACTCATTAAAAGCTATGTTTCTGCTGTACAGACCCTTTCTTCTATAATTTTCCCATTCTTAACATCAATGGTCAAATATATATTTACCCCTATATATTCTCCATCCATTTTTGTTTTCTTTACGGCAGGCATTTTCAGGACCCCGCCCGTTTCAAGTACCGCTCTGTCGTTTTCGTCATATATAATATCTTTGCCTGTTGTTGTCTTTCTGTTGAAATAATAATCAGCTCCGGAGAATGAAATTACTTTTTTTATTTCTTCCCGGCCAATCTCTTTATATCTGAATTCCGCCCCGTCAAAAGTAGTCACGGGATATGCAGCATATTCGGTTTCATTATAGACGTAGTCTGGGGGATAAAATTTCGGAACGGAATTATACCCCACAATCCTACTGTGATTAGGGTCTAAAATGGGTCTGTTAGCGATTCTTGTTTCTACTTCCAATCCATTTTCCCGAGAAAAATTCAGCTTCCAATCAAGTTTCTCCACCACTATATCATAGGTTAACGGAACGTATAAAACATTTTTATGGTTTATGACCGGATATTCCCTTTCCGAATTTTTTATATCATTAATTTTGTTCCAATTATTTACCACTATTACATTTTGTTGAATTGCGGCTTTTTCACCATTCTTACTTACAGGATATGAAACATAATCATTTGTTGTTATTTTATCAAGTCCCACAAAGATGCTCCCTATCTTTTTTTCGGCAATTTTGCAGTTCGGATAAAACTCCACCCTCAGCCCCACAAAACCATTCATACTGTATGTTGTCGGCAGATAAACAACATCCTTAAAAAATAAAAGCGGATATTCATCTTCGGCGCTTATTTTCTGTTCATTTATAACAACATCAAAGGGAACCTTACTTACTTTTATTTCTGTACTCGCAGCTGAAACAGAGCAGAACAGAATAATCATCAAAAAAAACAGTGGCGGCATTTTTTTCATTCTTTTCCCCTTTCAACAAATAAATAAAAACGTGCAAATCAACCCCGTATAATCAAAGGGGCTGACTCACACGTTATGCTTTGACTGTCTATATCCGCTTATTTAATTTTTCGCACGGAGGAATATAACAACCGCCGCATTTTATATGAGCATTGCCCCTTTGATAAATACTGTACCATTGTAATCTCCTCCATTCTTTTTTAGCTACTTTTATTGTATCATATGTTTTCTTAAATTGCAATACATTTTAAAAATTTAATATTTTATTTATTTCAAATCCTTTATTCTGTTCATATAGCTTTTCGTTTCGGCGGCAACAACCCCGCTTAAAGCGAACAGAGCAATAAGGTTCGGGAATGCCATAAGGCCGTTTACTATATCCGCCAACGTCCACACAAACGAAACCTGAAGATAGGGTCCGCAGAAAACCGCAAGAATATAAAGCATACGGAACGTCATAAGCGCTTTCTTTTTATTGCCCACAAGATACTGAAGGCACTTTTCGGAATAGTAGTCCCATCCCAAAATGGTGGTAAATGCGAAAAATACCAGGCATATCATAAGCAGAAATGCACAAACACTGTTTGTGAAGGGTAAGCCCGACGTGAAGGCCTGCGTTGTAATGGCAACGCCCTCCAGTGAGCCGTCCATCGCCGGAACGTATGACCCCGTAAGCACAATGGAAAGACCGGTTATGGTGCATATTATAATCGTATCGAAAAAGGTTCCCGTCATGCACACAAGCCCCTGCCTTACAGGCTCCTTTGTTTGTGCGGCGGCTGCCGCAATGGGTGCGGAGCCGATACCGGATTCGTTGGAGAATATTCCGCGGGCAATACCGTTTTTCATTGCATCGCGCATGGTGATTCCGATAAATCCGCCCAGCGCCGCCTTGGGCGTGAACGCGCTTTTAACAACAAGCACAATCGCCGCGGGCACCTTTGTTATGTTACCGAATATCAAAATCAAGCCGCACACAAAATATACAATCGCCATAAACGGCACAACAATCTCGGAAACCTTCGCAATTCTCTTTATTCCGCCGATGATAACAAGCGCCGCACAGGCCGTTACCAAAATCCCCGAAATCACGGTAGGCCAAGCGTATGTGTGCTTTCCTATCGAAAACGCAACCATCGCCTTATCCGGGTCAAAGAAATTCTGAACCGCGGCGGTTATTCCGTTAATCTGCGTCATCGTTCCTATTCCCAAAATTCCGACAAGCATTCCGAATACGGCAAAAATAACGGCAAGCCATTTCCATTTTTTGCCCATGCCCTTTTCAATGTAATAGAAGGGGCCGCCCAGAACCTTACCGTCCGAATCGATTTCCCTGTATTTTACCGCAAGCAGACCCTCGGCGTATTTTGTCGCCATGCCCAAAAACGCCGCAACCTCCATCCAGAAAAGCGCGCCCGGGCCGCCGGCCGCAATCGCCGTCGCAACCCCGACTATATTTCCCGTTCCGATTGTTGCCGAAAGCGCCGTGCAAAGCGCACCGAAGCTTGTAACATCGCCCTCGCCGCCTTCTTCGTTTTTAAGCATATAACGAAGCGCCTTTGGCAAATGCCGCACCTGAACAAAGCCTGTTCTCACAGTCAACAGAAGGCCGACCGCAAGAATAATCACTATCAACGGAATGCCCCAAACATAACCGTCGATTTTGTCAAGCACCGAATTGAGCTTGTCCATAAAGTCCATGTTGTCCATTTTTCATCCTCCAATTAAAAAAGTTGCCGACCCATGCGGCAACTTCAAAAAAAGGCGATAAAAATAACGTCTTCGTCCTTTTGCCTGAGAGTTTCGGCGGCAATGCCGCCTTGCCCCTTCGGCACTCAATTTAATGAGCTTCTCCGAAGTTCCCTTCATTTCCGGTTTTATCCGAAAACTTCCACGGGTCATATTAAACTTTAATTATAATACCACAGTTCCCGGCGGATGTCAAGCCCCAAAACGCAAATCCATGACTTTTTTGTCGCCGCTATACCGATAATAAATGATAATTCAACAACCGCTTCATATTTTTTAAAAAAAGCTCTTGACAAAACGAAAAAACTGTTATATAATATTTAAAGTGACATGGCCTTATCGTCTAGTGGCCTAGGACGGAGCCCTCTCACGGCTCAAACTGGGGTTCGACTCCCCATAAGGTCACCATATCGGAACAAGCGAAGCTTGTTCCGATTTTTCTTTTGCAAGAAAAATCAGTCGTTTGCTTCGTCGGACGATACAATCCGTACCGTTTGTGTTCGGGATAACGGCAAAAATCCGTATCGATTAATTTCGATGAGGATTTTTTTCCAAGAGCCAAAAACAAAAAGGGGCTGTAAAAAAACAGCCCGAAAAAAAAGGACTACAAATCCACCGAAAAAGGT
>CAZRUB010000078.1:0-6772 GCA_964603185.1 uncultured Ruminococcus sp. | reverse complement strand
ATGATTATTATTAAAAATATGTATATCCTAAACATATACGCGCACCCCCTCGGCACACAAGATACCGTCAAGTTCCGTTATAATGCTTCTTATATCGCCGACGCCTGCAGTGGTCGCGTTCAGCCTATACAATTTTTTTCCGCTGTTTTTTGCGGCAATATTGGCAACCGTTGTTTTCCCCGTGCCTGACGGCCCGTAAAAAATCATATTCGGAACCGTGCCCGAATCCAATATGTTTTTAAGCGGCTTCCCGTCGGATAAAATATGCTCCTGCCCGACAACCTCCGAAAGCTTTGAAGGGCGTATCATATCGGCAAGCGGTCTCATAAGAAAATCACCCCGTTATCTGTAAAGAGGATATTTTTCGCAGAGTGCGGCAACTCTTTCTTTTGCTTCCGCCTCATAATTTTCCTTCGCAAGCGCGGCAAGCTTTATGATTTTTCCGACCTCACGCATATCCTCTTCCTTGAAGCCGCGCGTTGTCACGGCCGGTGAGCCGAGCCTTATACCGCTTGTTACAAACGGCTTTTCCGGATCAAACGGAATTGCATTTTTATTGCAGGTTATGCCGATATCGTCCAGCCGTTTCTCAAGCTCCTTGCCCGTAAGCGAAAACTTACGTAAATCCACCAGCATTAAATGGTTGTCCGTACCTCCCGAAACAATATCAAAGCCCTCTGAAATAAGTGTATCCGAAAGCGTTGCGGCATTTTTCACCACCTGCGCCTGATATTCCTTAAATTCATCCGTTAAAGCTTCGCCGAAGCATACCGCTTTTCCCGCAATGACGTGCATCAGCGGGCCGCCCTGTATTCCGGGGAATATCGCCTTATCGATTTTCTTTGCCAACTCCTCATCGTTGGATAAAATAAGTCCTCCCCTGGGACCTCTCAGGGTTTTGTGCGTTGTAGTCGTTACAACATCGGCATACAATACGGGATTCGGATGAAGCCCCGCGGCAACAAGACCGGCAATGTGCGCCATATCCACCATTAAATAAGCCCCAACCTCTTTGGCAATTTCCGAAAAGGCCTTAAAGTCAATCACTCTGGAATACGCACTTGCTCCCGCAACTATAAGTTTGGGAGAAGCTTCCTTTGCAAGCCTTCTCACTTCATCATAATCGATTCTACCGCTTTTCTCCTCAACACCGTAGGGCACAACGTTAAAATATTTGCCCGACATATTCACGGGTGAGCCGTGACTTAAATGACCTCCGTGAGCAAGATTCATGCCCATATAGGTGTCACCGGGATTCATAAGCGCGAAAAACGCCGCCATATTCGCCTGCGCACCGCTGTGAGGCTGAACATTCGCAAAGCTTGCGCCGAAAAGCGCCTTCGCTCTGTCACGTGCAAGGTTCTCCACAACGTCAACATACTCACATCCGCCGTAATAGCGCTTACCGGGATAGCCCTCGGCATATTTATTGGTCAGCGGTGAGCCGACCGCCTCCATAACCGCGCGCGAAACAAAATTTTCGGAAGCTATAAGCTCAATCTTATTCCTCTGACGATTTGCTTCGTCAGCAATCGCCGCCGCTATCTCCGGGTCCTTATCTCTTAAAATATCCGTAAACATTTATTTATCCTCCGTTTCTGTTATTTCCATTGACCTTTTCAAAATATAGTAAAGCCTTTCGTGCTTTTCATTTAGATAAAGCACACCGACCAACGCCTCAAACCCGGTTGCGGCACGATAATCCGCCACCTCGGCATTTTTCGGCACCGTTGCGCTTTTTGCGTTTCTTCCGCGTTTATATATTTCGATTTCCTCCTCGGTAAGCTCAGGCATAAGTAAATGAATCGCCCTTGCCTGCGAGGCCGCTTTAACGTAACGACTGCATAAAACATGAAGGTCGTGAGCCTTCCTATCGCCCCTTTTAAGGATTTCCTCCCTTATGTAAAGCGTATGAACACTGTCGCCGATATAAGCCAACGCGAGCGGTGAATACCGTGCCTCCGCCCCTGTCATATCTTCTCCCATTTAACGCCGTTGGGAGTATCCTTAAGCGCTATTCCCATTTCTTTAAGCTCATCTCTTATTTCGTCCGCACGGGCATAATTTTTTGCCTTTCTCGCTTCGTTTCTTTCCGCAATCAATGCTTCCACCTTATCCGAAAGGCTTACCTTTTCCGAAAGAGCCTTGATGCCCAGCACGGAGCAGAGCTCCGTTATAAGCGCAAGTGCACTTTCCGCTTCGCCCTTGTTAAATTTTGATGCTTCCGTGTTTATATGCTTAACCGCATCGAAAATCGCGGCAACCGCATCGGCCGTATTAAGGTCATCATCCATTCCTTCGCAAAAAGCCCTTCTGAAGGAATCCAGCTTTTCAAGAAAGCCTTCCCGCACAACGCCTTCCTCTGCGTTCGGTATTATAAATTCCAGATTCGAGGCGCAATTTTTAATTCTTTCCAGCCCCGCCTCGCTTGATGCCATAAGCTCGTCCGAAAAATTCATGGGGCTTCTGTAATGGGAGCTTAGAAGGAAAAACCTTATTGTGTTATAGCTGTATTTTTTCGATACGTCACGCACGGTGAAAAAGTTCCCGAGAGATTTTGACATTTTCTTATTATCGACGTTGATATATGCGTTATGCATCCAATTGTGCACAAAATCGCAACCGTTAGCGCATTCGCTCTGCGCTATTTCGTTTGTGTGGTGAGGAAAGATAAGGTCAATCGCTCCGCCGTGAATATCTATTGTTTCGCCGAGATACTTTGTGCTCATCGCACTGCACTCTATATGCCAGCCCGGTCTGCCTTTGCCCCACGGACTGTCCCAATACGGCTCTCCCGGCTTTGCCGCCTTCCACAGTGCGAAATCCAAGGGGGAACGCTTTCTGTTATCCACCTCTATGCGCGCACCGCTTTTCAAATCCTCCAAGCTTTGGTGTATCAGCTTGCCGTAGTTTTTGCATTTCTCGACCTCAAAATAAACATCGCCGTCCGCTTCGTAGGCATACCCGCCGTCCTCAAGCTTTTTTATCATCGCTGTTATTTCGGCAATATGCTCCGTCGCTCTGGGGTGGACGGTCGCCCTCTTTATGTTGAGCCCATCCGCATCCGTAAAATATTCCGCTATGTATTTTTCCGCAATAGCGGATACCGTTGTTCCTTCTTCGTTTGCGCGTTTGATCATTTTGTCGTCTATATCCGTAAAGTTCTGAACGAAATTCACCTTGTATCCGCGATACTCAAGATATCTTCTCAACGTGTCAAACACCACAAACATTCTCGCATTTCCGATATGGAAGAAATTATAAACCGTCGGCCCGCATGCGTATATGCTCACCTCACCCGGCTTTATGGGGCAAAGCTCCTCTTCCTTCATTGTCATCGTATTGTATATTTTCATTTATTTTTCCTCCCCCGAAAGCTTCTTCACAAGCATTTTAAGATCATCGATTTCCTTCTGCATGCGGCAAAATTGCTGCGATACCGGATCCGGCATATGTATTTGATCCAAGTCCACCCGTTCGTTGTTCCGCTTAACGATTCTGCCCGGAACGCCCACGCACGTACAGTCCGGCGGAACCTCACTCAATACAACGGCATTTGCCGCGATTTTGGAATTATCACCCACCGTGAACGGTCCCAATACCTTTGCGCCCGCACCTATCATAACATTATTCCCGATAGTGGGATGACGTTTCCCTTGGTCCTTTCCCGTTCCGCCAAGTGTGACACCCTGATATATCGTGCAATTATCGCCTATTTCGGCCGTTTCGCCTATTACAACACCGCAGCCGTGGTCAATCAAAAGATTTTTCCCGATTTTTGCGCCGGGATGAATTTCTATCAATGTGAACCAGCGCACGATCTGGGATATCAGTCTTGCCAAAAACAAAAATTTTATCTTATAGAAAAAATGTGCTATCCTGTGCCAAAAAACAGCGTGCACGCACGGATAATTAAAGAAAATCCCGATATAATCGGTAGCCGCAGGGTCACGCTCCATAATAGATTTAAAATATTTCAAAAGCATAATCTCCTTAAATGCATATTAATATATATTATACATAAAAATTCCCGTTGTTGCAATAGTTTTTAAGAAAAAAATTAAGAAAGCGGATTTTTCACCGCCTTCTTATCTAAAAAATCTCCAGTAGTTTGAATTTAAGTGATATTTTCGTTCCGTCCTCCCTGGTTATAACCTTAAGCTCCTCCTCGGTCAAGGCTTTCGAAAGCACCTTATACGCACTGTCATCAACCTCCAGGCACGATGAATCCGTAATGCAAAGCGGAGGATACAAAACACACCACCAATTTTCACCCTGGGCCGCACCGATTTTAACGTTTACCGCATCGTATTCTCCCGACGGCAGTGCGATTTTGCCGTATTCCTTTGTGGGAAAGCCTTCTTTTCCCACGGTAACGTTCACAGAGTATGCCGCTCCCTCGCTTCGGAGCACATTAAGCGCCGCCTTTGTCAGCTCATCCTTCATCTTTTTTGCGCTCAAAATTGCGTCTTCCTTGCTTTCGGCGTATTTTATACTTTCGGCAAGCTCCGCCCTTACCGCATCCCTTACCTTAAGCTTAAGCGCCTGATCGTATTTCGAATTGCTGTTTGCCACAACATGAAGCCTTAAAACCGCCGATGAAATATCGGCCTTCATATTTTCGGCGTAAAGAGCAACCGCTCCGAGCAAAATCGTCACAATAAGCAATATGCATATTTTTTTCATAACGCACCTCCGCTTTTGATTATAGCCCAAAGCGGAGGGTTTATTCACTCTTTATATGACGAAATGCTTATTTCGGAGCCGTCCACTCCCGCGGTTCTTATAATTATCTCTTGGATTTTCGCCGCATCCGTTCCCGTTATTTCATTTTCGCTCTTAACAACAACGCTTGCCGCGCTGTCGGTTAAATATACCACACAATCATCATAGCCCCTTGCGCGTATTTCCCCTTCGGCCGCCGCTTCCTTTTCGGTTCGCTCCGACATTTCTATAAGCTTTTGTTCCGCTTCACGCTTCGCATCCGGGTCACCGTCGGGATTTTCGCTTATGCTTTTAAGTGTTTCCATCGCTTTACTTCTGCCGGTATCACGCTCCATTCTGCTTTTCGCGAAATAATCCTCCTTTATGGAGCTTCCGCTCACAAGCCTTGCCTCACCGAGCGCCATTTCTTCGGAATCCGTAACACTGCCGTTGTCCGAATTTTGATACATCCAATTAAAATATCCGGCAAGACCTATCATTGCAACAAGTGCGGTAAGCACCACCTGCTTTTTTTTGAGTGCCTTCATTAAGCATCCTCCCATTATTTATTATTTCATTTTAAACACGCATATGCTGTGCAGCGATGCTCCCGTCACAGCGGCTACGGCATTCACTATGTTCTCGCGAACGGTTTGACTGTCCGCTCCCGAGGCTACAACTATTACGCCTCTGACCTTCGGATAAGCCTCTTTCGCTACCGCAAGCTTGCCCGACGAAGAAACCGTACGCTCTCCCGTACCGCTTTTTTCCGTAACGGGATATGTTGTTCCGCCGTCGGAAAGCGTAAGCATGACCTTAACCCTTCCCGCTCCCTCTATCATCGAAATCACATCCTCGCATTTTTTCTCAAGCTCCGCCGCATAATCCGTATCGGCTCCGGCTTCATTTTCCTCCTTAAAGCCCGAAAACGGTTGTATCATAAGAATCGCTCCAATAATCAATATGATTAAAGCGAGCTTTTTATTCTTCAATTTTGCCGCAAGTTCACTCATAATAAACCTCTGTTTCGCAAGGTGAATATTCTTCATCTATTTTTTCAAGCTCCTCCTCGGAAATTTGTCTTTCGGCATAAATTTCTATTTTAGCAACCTCAAGATCGTCGTTTACCTCGGCATATATTCTTCCCATATCGGACAGGCCTTCCTCGATTATGCGTTTGTATTCCTCCTTAAGCATGGTATTATAGCGCTCCGCCGCATCATATTCAATCGTGAATTCTTCCGATTCGGGAATCGAAAAAGAAAAATCCCCGTCTATCATTTTTACAAACGGAAGCGCCACCGCAAGACTTATTATAACGGAGCTTGCCGTAATCGCGTATTTTTTTATTGCTCCCTCGGGAAGCATGCAGCCCGTAATACTGAGTATTATAGCCGCCGCACAAAGCGTTAATATATATTCTTTCATAATCTAAATCTTCACCGCGGAGATCATTATCGCGGTTGCGATAACATAAAGCGCCGCCGATACGGCAACAACGGCAAAAAGCATTCCCATGCATTCGCCTACCGCACCTACCGCTGAGGAAAAGCGTTCATCGGCCACCGGCTGAAGAACCGCCCCGGAAAAGTTATATAAAAAGCTCATCGCCGCGCATTTTATAACGGGATACGCACCTATTGCCGCAATTGCCATTATCCCCGCCGCTCCCGCCGAGCTTTTTATCATAGAGGCCGAGGCCGCAAGCGAGCTTACCGTATCCGCCAAGGCTCCTCCCGCCACGGGAACGGCTGTGCTCAACGCAAAGCGTGCGGTTTTCAAGCTTAAATTATCGGCAGTTCCCGCGGCAAAATTCGTAAGCGTGAGCATTGCGGTAAATATTAAAAGCGTAAAGCTTAAAATACGGCGGCAAATTTTATCCAGCAAGCCGGAAAGCCTGCCGAGGCTTTTTTCCGGCATAAGGTTGTTGATAAACTTAATGGCAAACGATGCATACACCAAGGGAAGCACCGCGTTTTTCACAATGAATGCCGCTA
Organism: uncultured Ruminococcus sp.; assembly: GCA_964603185.1. Classification (GTDB taxonomy): domain Bacteria; phylum Bacillota; class Clostridia; order CAKSNL01; family HGM11501; genus HGM11501. Next base: position 71 of record CAZRUB010000078.1, on the reverse strand, counting down.
TCACCGAGCCCGTAAGTACCTGTGTATGCATTAAGGGTGCGGAAATAACCCTTCCCTCCGCAATCGCCATC
>CAZRUB010000077.1:0-6881 GCA_964603185.1 uncultured Ruminococcus sp. | reverse complement strand
CACTTTTCTGGGTGAACCTCTGATTTTTTTCGGGCGTTTTTTTACACCCCCTTTGCTTTTTATGTATATTAATCGTAAATTTCGGCATACTTAAAATAAAAAGGGGTGACAGAGGTTTTTGCACTTATTGTGATAGGAGTCTTATGCGGATTCGTGAACGGGCTTTTCGGTGCGGGCGGAGGTGTGATTGCGGTGATGGCAATGACGAGCCTTTTGAAAACAGACAAAAAAACGGCGCATGCAACTGCGGTTGCGGTGATCTTGGCGCTTTCGGCGGTGAGCATTTTCTTTTACGCGAAAAGCGGAAATATTTCGCTTGATACCTCACTTTGGTGCGCAATGGGAGGAGCTGTCGGAGGGGCGATAGGTGCGCTTTTGCTCAAAAAGCTTCCTGCCGTATACGTGAGCAGGGCGTTCGGCGCATTGATGCTTGTTTCGGCGTGGAGGATGATATGCTGATACCGATTATTTCGGGCCTTGTTGCCGGAATTGCCGGCGGGATGGGTATAGGCGGCGGAGCACTTTTGATTCCGGCGCTTACGATTTTCGGCGGTATATCGCAACATGATGCGCAAGGCGCAAATTTGATTTTTTTTATACCGACTGCGATTTCGGCGCTGATAATACACATCAAAAACAAAAGCATAGACTTGAAAAAAATGATTTTCATATCGTTGGGCGGAACAGCGGGAGCACTTTTGGGCTCTGCGGTTGCATCGTTAACCGACGGAGCAGTGTTAAGAAAGCTTTTTGCGGTATTTTTGGCGGTTTTCGGAGCGGCGGAGCTTTTTAAGAAGGAGAAAAAATAAAAAATGGATATTTTAATGATGGCAAAGGCGTTTTTGTGCGGAGGAGCAATATGCGCCGTGTGTCAGATATTTATCGATAAAACAAAGCTTACCCCAGCAAGAATTTTGGTTTCGCTTGTATGCATCGGCGCGGTTCTCGGACTTTTGGGTGTGTATGAGCCTTTGGTTAAATTTGCTGGCGCCGGAGCTACTGTACCGCTTTTGGGCTTTGGCTACAATATGTTTAAGGGCGTTAAGGAGGCGGTCGCTTCGGAAGGCTTTTTGGGAGTTCTTACCGGCGGCTTTACTGCGGGAGCGGCCGGAATTGCGGCCGCCATTATTTTGGGAATAATTGCGGCGATAATCTCAAGGCCTAAAATAAAACAGTGAATATTGCATATTAAAATGCCTCGAAAGCATTCGGCTTTCGAGGCATTCGGCTTTTATATAAGCGAATTGATATACTCTGACTTTTTTTCGACCTGCTCGCGGCTTACCGCGGCGAGATAGGAGAATTTATAGTGAAGTGCCGCATCAAGCTGCTCCGCCGCTTCACTGTACCGCCCTTCGGATTCGAGAACGAGGGCATAATTATAATATATAACGGGAAGGCGCGTGCCGCTATCCATGATGTTTTCATAAATCGAAAGTGCTTCCTCGGTGTTTCCGGAAAAGAATTGGCTCATGGCAAGGTTGTCCATAATTGACGGGTCGGAATCGTTGTAGGCCTTGGCCTCCAGGTTGAAGGCAAGTGCTTCGTCATACTTTTTTTCTTCGAGAAGAATAAACCCGAGCTGACTGTAGGTTGAAGAGCTCGGCGCAAGCTCATGCGCCTTTTTGAATTCGGCTTCCGAACTGTCAAGCTCGCCGCTTTTCCAAAAGTAAAGCCCCTTGGTTGTTGCCGCTTCCGCCTTTTGCGCCGACGTGAGAGGGCGCTTTTCTTCGAGCTCTTTAAGATATTTTATGCATTTTTCAGGTTGTCCGTAGCGCAGAAAGCAATAGCAGGCATAAAGCATATATTCCGTTTTTGTACGGTTTTTTATTGCCTTTTCGTAAAGCTCCAGACCTTTTTTTGTGTTTCCCGACTTTATGCTTCGAGAGCCGCGGATCATATATATATCGCCGCGCATAACAACAAGGATGTATATAACTGCGGCAAGAAGCCCCAGAAAGCTGCCCATAAGCCTGTGATTATAGGCGCTGCCGCTTTGTGAGCCGATTAAGACAAGGGCAATCGGTATTACGTAATTAACAATAAGTTGCATGTTCATTTACTCCAATCGGTTTTTTATTATATTATAGTATAAAAAATAAAAAAACACAAGTAAAATTATTTAGAGCTATTGAAAATATTGAGTATATGTGATAAAATACCATTATCGGAATCCAATTTATCGGAAACAAAAAGGAACCCCAGCGCAAGGAGAAGCTCCTTGTCCTCGCAGCCGTCCCCGATTAAAAATAATATGAGCCCCAGAAGAACCAAATCATCTTTTTTAACGGAGGAAAGCATATCGGAAAGCCCTTTGCCGGGCTCGCTGAAGTACCTTTTATCCATGGGTTTATAACAGCTCCTTTAAAATATCTTGTTCCTTCAAAATGCCGGCCACCTTATAGAATTTTAAAAACTTTATGCAAACATCGAGGTTTTTTGCACGAGAGTCGGAAAGATAGGGCCTTAATGCCGAAAGCAGCGTTACGCGAGGATCCTTTTCCTTTGCCGCGGAATCGTAAACATTCTTAAGCTTCATAATTTTTCCGATGTCCGGCACAGAGGAGGGCGAAGCGGCTTCATCGGTGTGCTCCTCGCTTCCGGAAAGGCTTTGCACAAGGTCCTTGAATTTGGGGTCGGAAAGGATGCTTTCAAGTGTTTCCGAAAGATTGAATTCATCCATTTTACTTTAAATCCTTGAGTTTTTCGGCGGTATGGGGATCCAACGGAAGCTTGGATAAAACGGCATCCTTTTCCTCGTTGCTCATTGTACTTACTTTTTTTACAAGCTGTTCTTTATCCAAGGATGAAAATTGGGAGATAATTTTTTTCCCTTCATTTGTTTCGGCGAATTTTTTAATTCTGCCAATGACCGAAGGGTCAAGGCTTTTTAAGATTTTTTCGATATCATTCATTCAGGCACCCCCTTAGAATAAATATGCGGGGCTCTTACATTATATTATGTTTTTTTCATTATTTTGTGACGGAGGATATTATGAAGCGCATTTTGATAACGGCAGATACGCACGGTCGGATTGACGAAGTGGTGCGGCTTATGGAAAATGTGGAGTTTGACGCGGTCATTCATCTGGGCGACTATACGAGGGATGCACTCTCGATAAAAAAGCTTTATCCCGATAAGGAATTTTACATTGTGAAGGGCAACAATGATTTTTCCGGTGAAACCGAGAGGGTGATAACCGTGGGAAAGCATAAAATATTTTTATGCCACGGCCATTTGCACGGCGTTGAAATGAATCTTTTAAGACTCAGTCTTGAGGCGAGGGAAAGGGGTGCGGATGTGGCACTCTTCGGTCATATACACACGCCGGAGGATATAATGGTCAATTCCGTACGCATCTTTTCGCCAGGAAGCCCTTCGTATCCGAGAATGAGCTCGCGCTCGCTCGGAATACTGGAGGAAGAAAACGGAGCAATTGAAATGGCGCATTATTGCTTGGATTAGCCGAAAGCGGAAATCCGCCTTTCGAAATCGGAGTTCGGATAAAGGAATGTAAAGGGGATGTAACAATGAAAAGAAAAGCATTTTACATAATCGTCAGCGTGCTTTGGATTATTTATGCGGCACTTTCGATTTTGGAATTTCCTTACAAGGGAATCCTTCAGCTTATTTTGATTTTGGCTGTTTCCGCGATGATATTTGTCTTTATAAAAAAATAGGTAGGTGACAAACGGTGTTTGGAATTTTTTCGAAGCTCGCAAGCGCATTATTTGTTCTTGTTGTGTATTATTTTATTTTTATAGTTGTGAAAATGATATATTCCGATATAAGAATGATGAGCAGAAAAAAAGCCGGTCTTCCCGTTTATGATGCGTATATAAAGCCGATAAACAGATTGCATGATACCGGACTGAAGGTCAAGGAAAGCTATCCGCTTTCGGGAGATGACACGATAGGCCGCGATTCGGACTGTGAAATTTCCGTGGATGACACCTTTATGTCGCATCGCCATGCCAGAATATTTAAGGAGAAGGACGGGTATTATTTGGAGGATCTTGAATCCACCAACGGCACGCTTCTTAACGGAAAGCCCTTGGAGGAGGATGCGGTGGAGCTTTTGGACGGCGACAGACTGTGTATAGGGCAGCTGGAATTTGTATTTCTGCGTCCTTCCCTTAAAGACGGGGAGGTTAACCTATGAGGGGGAAACAATACAAAGCATATACGCCGCTTATAATGCTTGCGCTGATGAATATAATCGGATTCGGTGTGCTTATAGTCAAGGCAACATCGGAAAATCGGCTTAAGACTGCGGCAACCGCGGCGGTTTTTGTGGTGCTTATGCTTGTGTTATACAGCCTTATAAGGGCGTTGAAAATGGGGGATGCTTACCTTTTTTTGCCCGTAACGGCGCTGATGTCGGTAGGTCTCATAATGCTTACGAGAATAGACACCCTATACGGGGAAAAGCAGATGCTTTGGTTTATTGTTTCGGTTGCGGTGTTTTTCCTGTCTTACTTTATGTATCGGATTATCGGAAAAAAAGAAAAGCTCTTTATACTGTATGCGGGCGCATCGATTGCCTTATTTTCGGCAACGCTTTTGTTCGGACGAACGATACACGGCGCTAAAAACTGGATATATATAGGAAAGCAAGGCTTTCAACCGTCGGAGCTTATAAGGCTTTTATATGTTTTTGCGCTTGCATGCCTTTTCGGGAGCGACAAATTCAAAAACGAGAAGAAAAAGAATATTGTAACAGCGGCGTATGTTTATGTAAATCTTGGTTTTTTGGTGCTTCAGAGGGAATGGGGAATAGCGGTTTTGTTTTTCCTTATTTACATGGCAATGTATTTTGTGTTCGGGAAGAAAATGTCGCTTCTTTTCGTAAACCTTATTTCTGCGTCGGCGGGCGGCTTCGGCGGATATAAAATATTATATCACATTCAAACCCGTGTTCAAATGTGGCTTGACCCGTTTTCAGACCCGACCGGAAGGGGATATCAAATCGTCCAATCGCTTATTGCCATGGCATCCGGCGGCTTTATCGGCTCGGGGCTTGCCAACGGAAGTCCGAATTACGTTCCGTTTGTGGAGTCGGATTTTATTTTCTCCGCGGTATGCGAGGAATTCGGAATTTTGGGCGGTATCGGTGTTATACTACTTTTTTTCATAATGGTATACCGCGGATTTAAAATCGCGCTTGCCGCAGGACGCGGCTTTGACAAAATGGTGGCATTCGGACTTTCGGCAATGTTCGGATTTCAAACCTTCATTATCCTCGGCGGTGTGATAAAGCTTATTCCGCTTACCGGAATAACATTGCCTTTTATAAGCTATGGCGGCTCATCGCTTGTAACAAGCTTTATGGCACTTGGCGTGCTTCAGGCGATAAGCGTTGGGGAGGGCGACAGTATTGAATAAAAAAATAATTGCGGTGCTTTCGATTATACTTTTGATGTTTTTGGCGCTGGCCGTATATCTTACTTATTTTGGGCTTTTTACCGCGCCGGAGCTTTCGGAAAGCGTGTATAATCAAAGGCTTTACGAAAAAGAAGATTCGGTAAAGCGCGGCACAATTTACGACAGAAACAAAACTGTGCTTGCAGAAAGTAAAATGACGGAAGACGGGCAGAAAAGAATTTATCCCTATGGGGAAATATACACTCATGTTATCGGATATACGTCGAAAACCTACGGCAGAAGCAAAATCGAGCTTGAATATAACGATTATCTGACCGCGTCAAACGAGATAGGACAGGCGGTTAATCTGGCGATGGCGGTTTCGGGCGGAGAAAAAACCGGCTTTGACATAACGCTTACCGTGGATAATAAGCTTCAACAATATGCATATGATATTTTATCGGGAAAAAACGGATGTATAATTGCTATGGACAATAAAACAGGCGCAATTCTTGCAATGGCATCCAACCCGACCTTTGACCCTTCGGAGGAGGCTCTTGCGAAAAACTGGGAGGAGCTTGCGGAAAGTGATGACGCGCCCTTTGTTGCACGCGCGCTTTCGGGACTTTACGCTCCCGGTTCGACCTGGAAAATGATTACCGCATCGGCGGCAATAGAAAACGGTATGGGCGATGCGGAATTTAACGACGAAGGGAAAGCAGTAATCGGCGGAAGAGAATATGAAAATTCCGGCGGAAAGGCTTACGGCAATGTGACTCTGTCCGAAGCGTTTTTGCATTCGAGCAATGTGGTTTTCGCCCAAATCGGCGCTGATATGGGCAAATCGGCTTTAAGCATTTACGAAAGTTTTTTGCTTGGAGGGGATATTGATTTTGACATTTCGGCATCAACAAGCACCCTTGCCGATAAAATAAGCGCAATGAGCACGGCGGATATTGCTTCAACCTCTATCGGGCAGGGGAAGCTTACCGTAACGCCGCTTTATATGACTCTCGTGACCTCGGCTTTCGCAAACGGAGGCGAGATGGTAAAGCCTTATATTGTGGAAAGCATCGATAAGGGAAGCATAAATGCGTACAAAGCCAAAAGAAGGGTTCTTGCAACGCCGGTATCTTTTTCCGTTGCCGAGGAGGTTAAGGATATGATGAGGCGCTGCGTTTCGGAAGGAACCGGCTCACAGGCGAATGTTTCGGGACTAAACGTATACGGGAAAACGGGAACGGCACAGAACGAAACCGATAAGAGCCATGACTGGTTTTTAGGATTTGCGGAAAACGAGGCGGGAGAAAGCATCACGGTTTGCGTAATGCTGGAATATAACGGACAGGGAAGCTCTGTCGCAGATTCGATGGCAAGAAAAATATTCTCCTACGGGATAAAGTGAAAATAAACAAAAATGCGATTGGGCAGTTAGTAAAAATGCACAAATGAGGCGCGTTTTTTCGGGGGGGGGGGGGGGCGGTTTTGCAACAAAAAAAAATTTACAAAAAGCGAT
>CAZRUB010000076.1:0-6908 GCA_964603185.1 uncultured Ruminococcus sp. | reverse complement strand
TTTCTCCCCTTTGTCAATACCCTTTTTTCACTTTTTTCGACTTTTTTTCTCCCCCCTCCTCCGTTGACCGTAAATATCCCTGCAAAAGAGACCTTCGACAACCGGACTTGACGGCTTATTTTTTATATTCGCACAATATTCCCGCCAAGGATTTCCGAATATTCCTCGCGGCAGGTCAAGAAAATCACCTGATGCCTTTTCGCGCACTCCTTAATCAGCTCGCACGACCGCTCGGCGCGCTCCTTATCCATATCGGTAAGCGGGTCATCCAAAACTATTACACCTCCGCCCTTCGGGAACAGGTGATCAAGCACCGCAAGGCGAAACGCAAGCGATACCGTTTCCTTTGTTCCTTCAGAGAGCTTGCCGTAATCGAGCAGCCGGTTATCGCTGTATATATTCATATTCAGCTTGTCCGCCTCGGGAAGCTCGGACGAAATTTTATTACCCGAAAGCCTTCCGAGATAGCTCGTAAGGCTTTCGGCAATATCCGACATCGGGTTGTTGTTTATCTTTTCCTTCTGCGCCTTAAACACCTCGGCAATATGAAGCCAGTGCTTCAAAAGCGATTTTGCTTCATTATATATGCGCTCCGCTTTTCGAACCTCCTCCTTCGGGTCGTTTTCCGCATTTTCGCTGTATGCTTTCAGTCTTTCGGCGGCGGCCGTTTTTTCGGTAAGTGCTTTTTCTCTTTCGCTGCGCCGTGCTTTTAACATAGCTTGAAGCGCTTCAAGCTTCGCCTCCGGATCTTCGATATTCATATATTCCTCGGGAATGCTTTCCGGAGCCTCGATCGCGTTTTTTGCTTCGTCATATTCAGCCTCAAGCTCGCAAGCCCTCATCCTCAATTCCCCGATACTTTTGTATTCCGCCGAGTATCCCGCAATTACGGTTTCCCTTGCGGTTATGAATTTTGAAATATCGTCCCCGAGGCAAAGCGCGAAAATATCCTTTTCGATTTCTTCCCTTGAGCGTATTGTACTTGAAACGCCTTCGGCCCTGCTTTTCAATTCGTCAAGTCCCTCGCCGTTCATGAGGATATCCAAGCGACTCTTTATATTATCGTATTTCGCTTTTGCTCCGCCGATTTCCTTTGCGAGCTTTTCAAGCTCATCGGCATTTTCGACGCGGTATTTTCCGAAAATATCGGACAATATTTTCTTTTGTTCGTCGATTTTTGCATTGATGTCACAAGCATCCACGTCCTTCGGGCACAACAATATCTCGGCAACACCGGGAATTGCCACCCTTACCGCTTCGCTTATTTCGGCGCGGCCGCCCGATACATCCGTTTTTTCTCCCGTGCGAAGTGATGTAATTTCAATCGAATGCCCGTCAAGTAAGCTGATTGCGGCGCTTAAATTCATTCCGCAGAGCTTGTTTTCAAGCCCCGCAATGTCGCGTTGTGCAGCCTTCGCCCTTGCCGTCTCCTCCTCGCTCGGACACTCACGATTTAAGATATCCTCGTCGATTTGGCTTAACTCATCATTGATTTTCTTTGCGGCTTCGTATTTATCCGATATTTCACGGCTTGCCTGTTCCTTCCGCAAGGCCCTTGCCTTTTCCAGCTCTTCCGCAATTTTAGGCCATTTCTCCAGTACGCCGTGAAGTCTGCCGAGCTCCTTTTCAATTCGCTCAGCCGCCTTTTTGCGCTCCCCCCGAAGCGCCAGCCTCCCCGAACAGGCGTTAAATTCATTATAGGCCTTCTCGGCAATGTTCACTTCACCGTCCGCCCTGTTGTAGGCCTCCGACGCAAGGTCAAGCTCCGCCTCGGTGCGCGAAATTTCATCAAGCGACGCCCTTGCGTCCTCCAATGCATAGTAAGCCCTTAAAATTTCACCGAGTCCGACCGCCCAGCGACCTGCCCTTCGCACGGGTATTTCTTTTTCAAAATCCCAATGCTTTCCGCCTATTTCTTCGATTTTTGCATTAATGGCCTGTTCCGCTTCGTCAAGCGAAATTCCTCCGCTTTCCGAAAAAGCCCGCGATACACTGTTTACGATTTCCTGCTTTGCGTCGGTCTTTTTTGCGGCGTCCAGTATTGTCTGTAAGGCCGCATCCGTATTCCTCTGCGATGAGAAAAGCATATCGGAATACACGCCCTCGCCGTAAACCAACACCTCCCTCAGTACCGCATCGATTGTTTTTTGATCCTTGATAACGCCGTCGGGTGTGGATAGAACACACCTTGAGTCCGAGCCCCACTCCTTCGAAAGGGTATATACTCCGCTTTGGGTATCAAACGAAATTTTTCCGTCCGCAAAATCGCCGACCGGGCCTTTACCCTTTACGGCTGCGGGGAAATACAAATCGCGAAATTCCTTATCGCTTCTGCCGTCGATTCGCGAATTTTGAAAAAGCGTGCGCGATATAAGGTTTACCAGCGTGCTTTTTCCGCTTTCGTTTTTACCGTAAACAACATTGATTCCGTCGGAAAATTCAACGCTTCTGTCACGGCTTCCGGCAAACTGCGTACAGGCTATGTTTTTGATTTTCATCTCATTTCCCCTCCTTAATCGACATCAAAAGCTCGTATGCAAGCTGCGCTTCCTTCGGCTCGTCCAAAAGCGACAAAAGAAGCTCCGCCGAAAAAGAGGTTTCCGGAAACTCCGATTTTATGAGCTCTTCAGAAATTAATTTGTTTAATCCGTAGTCGTTGTATGTCCCCTCGATAAAGCGCGAAAGCGCCTTTGAAGCAAGCTCGTCCCTGCTTTCGTATTCCTCCGCGCTTACCGCACCGCTTAAAATCACATCAACAACACTGTTGTCGGGAATGTCTGAAAGCTCACGCTTTAAGTCGCTTTCGAAATTGCCTGCCGAAAGTACGATATCTCTGCGGTAAAACCTCAAATTGCCGGAGACAAGCCTTTTGGCGCGGATTTTTTTATCGCTGTCAATTTCAACGATAAAGCACCATCCCTCCGTATTACAGGAAACATCAGTCTGCACGTGAGTACCGGCATTTAATATTTTTTCGCACGGCTTAAATTCATCGCTCAGATTATTCGGGAACGGAACATGAGTATGCCCGATGAGCCACACATCGACCGGAATGTCCGAAAGCTCGGAGCGCTTCATAAGAAAATACCGTCCCTCGTTATCGATTGTTTCGCCCTCGACCGCACCGTGCGCAATGCCTATGCGATACGCATCGTCGGGAACGATTTGCTCCGCCCTTATCCAACCGAGATTATTTTCCGTCGGTGCGGAATGAAGTGAGGTGCAGAGCGCCGGGTACAAAACAACGGCCTCGCCGTCAACCGTCAGGGAATACGGCTTAAATTCCGTCATAAGCATTATGCTGTCGTAATCTTTCATTACATCCTTAAAATACTGCCACACCTTAACATCCTTATCGTAATAATCGTGATTGCCCGGCAATACAATAACGGTTCCGTTAAAAGAAGAAAGCATATCCAAAAGCGCTTTAATATCCTTTTTCGATATGCCGTAGGTGTTTTCAAACAAATCGCCGGTTATAACAAAGAGGGCCGCGTTCTCCGCATTTGCGGCCCGAACCATGCCGTCAAAGGCCGCAATTCTGCTTTCCGCAAGAGTTGCCGCCCGCTCGTGGCTTGCATATTTTAATCCTATATGATTGTCGCCTGTTACAAATATCTTCAGCAAAAAAATCATCTCCCGTTTAGCCGAAAGAGAGTAGTCCGAACCCCGATTTTGAAAGGCGGATTTCCGCTTCGCCTAAGGACAAGACCGCTCCCGAAGGGCGTTCCCTGTCAGCTGATATCAAACATTTTTTGGAAGGGCGGTTGCACTTTTGCCCATGAAATCAAATTCGTCGGAGCTTATAAGCCTTATGTGCCCGTCCTCGTAATAATCCGCGCGCGAAACCGACGCGTTGTGAACCCAAGGAACCGCGTGCATATCCTTTAAGGAAAGTCCTCGCCAGTGACATGTCAACACCCTTATGGGCGTCGCATGCGTTGCGATGACAACCCTTTCGCCCATATGCCGCGAAGCGATGAGTGCGGCCTCCTTCGTTATTCTTTCATAAAGCTCGGCAACGCTTTCGCCGCCATCCGGATGCGAGGTGCCGATGTCCGAAAGCCATTTTCCGTATTCCGCGGGAAACAGTGTCAAAAGCTCCGAAAAGCGCTTGCCCTCCCATTTTCCGGCGTAAATTTCACGCATATTTTTATCGGCCGTTACCTCTAAGCCGTGCTTTGAGGCAATATGCTCCGCGGTTTGAAACGCGCGCGATAAATCGCTTGCGTAAACCGCGGCTATTTGCTCGTTTTTAAGATACTCGGCGGTAAGCTCCGCCTGAGCGTGTCCTCTTTCGGTAAGCGGAGCATCGATATGCCCCACGTAAACCCCGGCAAGATTGGCCTCACTTTCGCCGTGTCTTACGAAAATCAAGCTTGCTTTATTCATTTTCTCCTCCCAATTTATAGGCGGCGTAAACGTCGCTTTTCCTTATTCCGCGAGCCTTGGCGACGGACTTCATCGCATCCTTTTCGTTCAGCCCCTCCGAAATACAGCGATTTACGTGCTCCGTTATGCTTATGTCGGAAAAATCCGCCTTCTTTTCGGGCGCACCCTCCACTATCAGCACAAATTCGCCCTTGGGCGGAGCTTCTTCGTATTTTTCCACGGCCTCGTCCAGCGTCAGGCGGACAAATTCCTCATGTATTTTTGTGAGCTCGCGGCAAAGAGCGATTTTTCTTTCGCCCCCGAAGGTTGCCTTAAAATCATAAAGAGTCGCAAGGAGCTTGTGCGGCGCTTCATAAAAAATCATGGTGCGCTTTTCATCGGCAACCGAGGCCAAATGCTCACGCCGCGATTGCTTGTTGACGGATAAAAAGCCCTCAAACGTGAATCGTCCCGTGCTCATCCCGCTTCCTATAAGTGCGTTTATTGCGGCAACGCATCCCGGAACGGGAACAACCGAAATATCTCGCTCTATGCATATTTTAACCAAGTCCTCCCCCGGGTCGCTTACGGCGGGAGTCCCGGCATCCGAAACCAGGGCAATGCTTTTCCCGCCCTCCATTTCGGAGGCAAGATATTCGCCCTTTTCCTTTCTGTTATGCTCATAATAGCTGGTTAAGGGCTTTGAAATTTCAAAATGGTTAAGCAACGCCCTTGTGCGGCGTGTGTCCTCCGCCGCGATAAGATCAACGCTTTTTAAAACCTCCAGGCAACGAAGCGTTATATCCGAAAGATTGCCTATGGGGGTTGCGCAAAGATAAAGTTTTCCTGCCATATCAGTTCTCCTTAATAAGCATGGTGTAGGTTTTTAAGTAATGCCCTCCGCCGCGAAGGCCCTCGATCAATACCATGGAGGGCTCACTTTCCTTTGAGTCGGAAACCAGCACGAGGCGCTTCGGCTCCAGTCGATACTCCCTCATAAGATACATAATATCCGCCAAGCGATGCGGCCTGTGCACCATGGAAAAATATCCCCCGGGACGGACAAGCCTTGCCGCCTGCGAAACAATGTCCTCAAGGGTGCACAAAACCTCATGTCGGGCAATTGCCTTGTCGCAATCGGGGTTTTTCAGCCCGCCCCCGTCATTCATGTAGGGCGGGTTGCAGGTTATCAGGTCAAATTGTCTTCCCTTGAAAATTTCCGAGGCGCGGCAAACGTCGCCTCTTGTTATGCGTATTTTCTCTGATACGGAATTAAGCTCCATCGTTCTTTTTGCCATATCGGCGGATTTTTCGGAAATTTCAAGAGCATCGAAGCTTTCGGCTTTTCCGCTTTTATACATAAGAAGGGGAATTATTCCGCTCCCGGTGCAAAAGTCCAATACGGCGCCGCCCTTTTTAACCCGAGCGAAATCCGAAAGGAGCACCGCGTCGGTTCCGAATTTAAAAAGCTTTTTTGATTGTATAACGAAAAAACCGCCGCCTATATCCTCCGTGCATTCATCTTCATAAAGCAAAAAACCACCTCCGCCGAAGCATTTTATGTTTATTATAGAACAAATTGTGTTTTTCTGCAAGCAAAATACGAAAATAAGTTGAATTTTTCAAAATATCGTGTTATACTGAAGGTGAATAATTTATTTTTGAAAGGACGTGCGATTAATGGCAGACCTTGAATTTTTAAAATCGGAATTTATTAAGCTTTACGGCGAGGGCGGCGAAATTCGCTTTTTCACCTCCCCCGGAAGAGTTAATTTGATCGGTGAGCATACGGATTATAACGGTGGCTACGTTTTCCCCGCGGCAATAAGCGCGGCCACAACCATTGCTGTGAGGAAAAGGGATGACGGCATCGTTCGCATAAAGGCAACGGACCTTCCCGAGGTTGTAACGATTGAGCTTGATAAAATCGGCGAGTACAAAAACCTTCATTACGGAAACTATCAGGCCGGCGTTATCGATGAAATGTTGAAGGACGGATATATTATCACGGGCGCGGATATGCTTTACGAGGACGGTGTTCCCCACGGCGGCGGTCTTTCCTCCTCCGCGGCGATTGAGGTTGCCACCGCGTGCGTTTTCTCCGCATTTTCGGGCGAGAGCGGCGGAAAAACGGCGACCAACACCGAAATGGCATTAATCGGCCAGCGTGCCGAAAACAATTATGCCGGCGTAAACTGCGGAATCATGGATCAGTTTGCTTCCGCAAACGGAAAAGCAAGCATGGCGATTTTTTTACAGTGCGACACCTTAAGGTATGAGCTTGTTCCCGTTCGCCTCGGCGACTGCAAGCTTGTTTTGTCCAATACAAACAAGAAGCATAAGCTCGGTGAATCGAAATACAACGAAAGAAGAAGCCAGTGCGAGGAGGGCTTTGCGGAGCTTAAAAGGGTTATGCCCGAGAAAAATTGCCTCGGAGAGATTACTCCCGAGGAATTTGAGGCGCACAAGGATGCTGTAACCGACGAAACGGTGAGAAGAAGAATTACTCACGTTATCTATGAGGACGACCGTGTGTT
>CAZRUB010000075.1:5014-6913 GCA_964603185.1 uncultured Ruminococcus sp. | reverse complement strand
TATAAAGCCCGACCTCGTTTCTTATAAACAGAACCACCGCCGCCAAGCAAAGCATTATCACCGCCGCGCCGCCGACGGCATTTCCGCTTTTTATACACCAAACGGCATATATGACGGATTTTGCAAGAACAAAAAGCACCGCCAGAAGCTTCATTGCTTCAAAAACCACGCTCATTTAAACACAAACCTTCCTCCGTTTTTCATGTCCAAAAATACGAAAACCTCATAATCTCCGTCGCTTATTTTGTTTTTGTAATCAAATTCCTCAAAGCTCTTATTGTCCCAAAAGCATTTTCTCAGTCTTTTTCCGACGGATATAACATCCGCTCCCTCTTTTTTCACTGTTTTTTCCATTAGATTCATGCATAAAGCATTAATTTCCTTTTTCAAATATTCCGTAAACCGCGAATTGAACTCAGCGTAGCTTTTGTTTTCTCCCGCATACTGATATGTTGCCGTAAGCTTTAATTTTATTTTTTCCGATATATTGCCGTTTTCTTTACTTGTTTCTATCGACGGCGCCCTTTGCTGCTTTAACTCTATCACGACATATTCTCCGGAGCCTTCGGGATATTCAACACTTACCTTTTGCGATTTGAAATCGCCGTATATTAACGCCGCCGCCATCATATCAAGCTCGCTTAAATATCCGTTCATCACACCGTCGCGAAATAATGCTCCGCCGAAAAATTCCGTTTCAAAGCCCTCCTCCTTACGCATGGCTCCGATTTTAAGCTTTTCCGCATTTGCATCGTCCCTGCTCTCGCGATAATTTACCATGGGAAGCATAATGTCCTGCCCCGTTTCGGAAAGAAGATTGAAATACACCTCTTCTATAAGAAAAAAATCCGCCGTTATCTTATATTTATTGAAAAGCACGCGCTGATAAAACGATGATATATATTCCTCATCCTCCGGTGCGATTTTTTCAAGCATTTCTTCGGCCGTTGTTGCGGTAACCGCCATTGCGGCATTGTTTTTAAGGTTCATATCACACATCAGCTCCGATACGACCCCGCTTATTCCCTCTCGGCATAATTCCTCCGAAAGCAACACCATTTTAAGATTATCGATGCTTATATGAACGCTTGACATATCGTTTGCTCTTTCGTATGCCGCCGAAATCGTCGGCGCTTCCACGGTTATAAGCTCGCTTTTCTTTTTTTCCTCCTCATTTTCCTCCGTATTGCTTCCGGATTTTTCGATTTGAAACGAAATACTGTAGCGCATATTTTCCCCTTTATCGATTCCGAGCGCTATCGCCGCAACGGTATATGATATTTCTTCCACATCATAGCAGCCGGTGAAATTAATCAACACTGCCGCCGTCAGCAACAGAGCATAAATTTTTTTCACGTCTTCTCCTCCCTCCCAAAATATAAGCCGTTAACGGAAGCAACGGAAAAACAATAAACGTTTTTTCCATAATTTCTTTATAGACCTCCGGCAGCGTTAACGTTCTGAATTGCATCTCCTCAACCAAAATCATCAAGCTTGTCACAAGCCACGAAAGCTCTTTTGAATATTTTAAGGCAAAGCTTTTTTCAAGTGCATAAACGGCATATGCCGCGGAGGAGGAAAGATACAGAAAGAAATTAATCAAAAAAGCGAGCTTAAGCACCTTAATCACGCTTACAAACCCACTGCTTCCCGCCATAAACGTCAGCATTTGATAAAACGGAGAAGCAAATTTCGCCTCGCAGGGCATTACAAGCGTTGACAAAATAACCGCAGTTAAGCACAAGGCCGTGGATATTCCCAGCGCAATACATCCGGTTTTCAAAACATCCTCCTTTTTCTCAAGATACGGCACAAGAAGATAAAAAGCAATGAAATCCGAAAAAAAGTTAAATCCGAAGCAGGAAATTAAATAAAAATCATTGTTGCCGAAAAGCGGAT
>CAZRUB010000075.1:0-5004 GCA_964603185.1 uncultured Ruminococcus sp. | reverse complement strand
TTTCCATGTTCGGTATAAGCGCAATCGCCACGGCCGCGATAATCAAAAGAATCGGAGCAACAAGCACCGAAATTCTTGTATTCGCATCAATTCCTTTTTGCGAAGCATAAATTATCGCCGCCGCAAACAACAGCGATATCAAAAACGACGGCGTTTCCGGCATAAAGCTTCTTATGACGCTTCTTATCAAAAGTGCAAGGCTTATCCCCGAAGTGACGATGAAATAAATCGCGGTGACCAATCCGAATATTTTTCCGAGCCATCCCGGGAGGCACGAAAAAATATCACGCCTCCCGCTTTTTTTATAAAAATAATATATAACAAAAAACGAGGCAAAAGCCGCGGCGGAATTAATAACAACGGCTATCCACGCCGCATTCTTTGCCATATCGTTGAAGCATCCGGGTGCCGAAATAAAAAGCTTTACGCACATAAAATTCACCACCGCGGCTATAAGCTCCGTTTTTTTAATTTTCATCCGCATCGGCCTCCGTCCATTTCCTGCTTATATGCGCCTGCTCCTTCGGGCGCTTCGTTCTTAAATATTTCGGTCTGTCTTCCTTTTTCCATATAGGCTCGGCTTTCAATGCCTCGGGCACTATCTCCATTCCCGGAGAAAAAGGCGATACCATATTAACCCCGAACGACCTTGTCGTATGCCACATCATAAGCTGAACAAACATTCCGAAGGCTATTCCCAAAAATCCCGCCAGGCTTCCCAATGCAATAAACACAATGTTTAAAACACGTCCCGAAAACGCCATGGAAAAATTCGGAGTGGCAAAAGAGCCTATGGTTGCAATGGAAAACACGATTATCATAACCGGGCTTACTATGTTTGCGCTTATTGCCGCCTGCCCCAAAACAAGCGGTCCGATAATTCCCAGTCCCGAGCCCAAAAGGCCGGGAACGCGCGAGCTTGCCTCCCTTACTATTTCAAAGGCGATAACCATAATAATCAGCTCAGTTATCGAATTAAACGGCACCTTGCGGCTTGCCTTCATTATCGTCGTAAGCATTCCCGTGGGAAAAACCGTGGTGTGATAGGTTATTGCGGCAATATAAATTCCCGGCAGATAAATCGATAAAAACACCCCCAACAATCTTATTACCTTCACAAGCAAGCTGTATGCGGGTCTTAAATATATATCCTCCGCCGATTCCAAAAGCTCGAACACCGTTGTAGGCATTATAAGCGCATACGGCGAATTGTCCAAAATAAGCGCAACCCGCCCCTGCATAATCGCCTTTACGCAACGATCCGGTCTTTCTGTCGAAAGTATCTGCGGAAGAGATATGAGGCTTTTTTCCTCTATAAACTGCTCCAAGCAGCTTGATGACATTATATGGTCGACCGCTATTCCGGAGATTCTTCTTTTCACCTCTCGGACAAGCGAAGGGTTTGCTATGTTATCCATATAAAGCACCGCGCAGTTTGTTTTGGACGCTTCACCTATTTCAACCGTTTCCGCTGTCAAATGCGGGCTTCTTATCATTTTTCTGACAATGGATGTATTTGTTTTTATGCTTTCGTTAAAGGCTATATGCGGACCGAATACCGCAGGCTCATTCTGCGGCTCCTCAACGCCCCGCTGCTCCCAGCCTATCACCTCGGCCAAGAGTGCCTTGTCACAGCCCTCGATGAAAAGCGCACAGCTGCCGTAGCATATTGCGTCTGCCGCTTTCTTAAGCGATTTTGTTGCCATCACTTGATTTTGAGTAAGCAAAATTTTTTCCACATCCGAATAATCCATGCCGCGAAGCTTTTCGGATTCTACCATAAGCGACATTAATATGCCGTCATTTATACTTTGTCCGTCAACCATTCCGTCAACAAAATAAATAAACGCCTTTTTCTTAACGCGAGAAAGCTTTATTTCGAACTCTCTCAACATGATATCGTATGATCTGCCGCGATTGAAAAGCTCATCCAAATACGCTTGATTTTCCCTCAGGCTGACGCTCACCTTATCTTTTTCCCCGTTTGCTTCTTCCGGATACGGTTTTTTAAGCTTAAATTCCTTTTTTTCCTCCGGAGGAATAAATTTAAATATATCGCTGAGCATGAAATCAAATCCTTTTACAGTTAGTATCCTTTTCGCTTAGTTTTTCCTCACGCTTGGTTTTTATACCGTGTATAATGCTTAAAAATACGGCAAAAATAAAAACGAAAGGACTGAAAAAATTTATGGGCAAAAAAAAGAATTCAAAAAAAATAAAGGCGGTCGAAAAACCGTCTTCAGCCATGAATAACGAAACCGTAAAGCATTCGCTTCCGCCTATCGGCAAAACCCCAGAGTTTTTGCCTCCGTCATAAAAAGGGTCCTTGGACCCTTTTTTCAATCTATCAAAACCATTGCGTATGCCTTAACAAGCTCACCTCGGCCGACAGCGTCCGCTCCCTCTTCCGTTTTGGCCTTAACGCTGACATTTGTTATGTCCGTTTCGAGCACAGTCGCAAGGCTCCCTCTTATTTCGTCGATGTAAGGGGAAAGCTTGGGCTTTTGCGCGATGACCGTGCAATCGATGTTGATAATTTTATGCCCCAAGCCGTTCATAACCTCTTCCAAAAGAGAAATTGAGCTTACGTCTTTATATTTTTCATCGTTGTCGGGGAAATGCCGTCCTATGTCCTTATCGGCTGTTGCCCCAAAAAGCGCGTCTATAACGGCGTGAGTTAACACATCGGCATCGGAATGCCCCAAAAGGCCCTTTTCAAACGGAATTTTCACTCCGCCCAAAATAAACTCTCTGTTTTCCGTCAGCCTGTGACTGTCATATCCAAAACCGATTCTCACTTATCTCATTCTCCTTAATATATCCTCCGCAAACGCCATATCTTCCTTTACCGTAAGCTTAATATTGTCGGCAGAGCCCTGCGTGATTTTCACCGGAACACCCATACACTCCATAAGCATGCAATCATCCGTCACACTCACGCCTTCTTCTTTTGCGGCGAGATGTGCCCTTAATATTTCGCTTTTAATAAATCCCTGCGGCGTTTGAATTCGAAAAAGCTCCTCGCGGCTCACGGTTCCCTCAATCATTCCGTCCTTCACCCGTTTTATCGTATCGGTCACCCTTATTCCGGGTGCCGCCGCACCGTATATTTCCGCATTTTCAATAACCGAATTAATTATTTCGTCATTCACAAAGGGGCGCACTCCGTCATGAATAAGCACAATTCCGTCAGCACATGCCGAAACCGCCCGATATGAAGACTCCTGCCTGTCGGCTCCGCCCTCAATCACCCGAAATTTCTTCTTGCCGCACACCGACTCTAAAATTTTTTCAACCTCGCCAAGCTCCGTCGTTGACGCCGCGGCGACGACCTCATCGATATAAGGGCTCTCAAAAAAGCGCTCGGCCGTATGCGCCAGCACGCTTTTTCCGCCGAGCTCCAGCATCACCTTATTTTTCCCGGCGCACATTCTCTTGCCTATTCCGGCCGCCAGCAAGACCGCCGTGACATAAGCGGACTTATACATAACCATCAACTCTCATCCGAATATATTTTTTTCAACCGTCCTTTCAACGGCTTCATGCGGCTTGCCCAAAGAAAGCACCAGCTCGCTTATTAAGATCTGCCGTGCCTCGGAAAGCATTTTGCTTTCTCCCGTTGACAGTCCTCTCTCCTTATCCCTTATCGACAGATTTTTTACAACCTCACAAACGGCAAAAATATTGCCGCTCTTCAATTTATCCTGATTGCTCCTAAAGCGCCTGTTCCAGCTCTCCGAATCTGCTTCCGTGCTTTCCTTAAGCGAATCGAGCGCCTTGTTCGCGGTTTCTTCGTCAACAACATATCTGAGCCCGGTTGCCTCGGCGTTGTCCACGGGAATCATTATTTTCATATCTCCGACCGGCATTTTCATTGTGTAATAAAGCTTTTTCTCACCCAGCACCTTACGTTCCTCCACGGAATCGATTATTCCGGCGCCGTACATCGGGTAAAGCACCTTATCCCCTATATTATACATACCCATCCTCCTTGACCATACTGCCTGTATGCCGCGTATACGGGTTCTGAGCCAAGGAGCACATTTTTTTACTGTCAATTCAGAGCCTTACCGCCACGAAAAATCATTTAGCTCGCCGATAGGCAAATTTAGCTGAATTCATCTTTGATGAATTCATTATACCACAAACCTTCGGGCTTTGCAAGGTAAAAATATCCAAAAGCACCCGGACTTATTAAAAGCATTGCCGTTTTTATCACCGTTAAAGGCAATAAAAAATCAATTTTTTTCTCTAAAATATTGACTATCGTTATATTTTGTTGTAAAATGTTGTATCGATATGAAAGGAAGTCATAATATGAGTAAGGTATACATCCCGCAAGGCTATCGCCCTTTGCTCGACAAATATGATACGCAAAGAGCTATTGAATATATAAGAAAAACCTTCCAGTCGGAATTTTCTTCGGCACTTAATTTAAAGCGTGTATCCGCACCGCTTATCGTAACCGAGAGCTCCGGATTAAACGATAATTTAAATGGCTATGAGCGTCCGGTTTCGTTTGATATTCCCGCCGTGGGCTCAGATGCACAAATCGTTCACTCTCTCGCAAAGTGGAAGCGTCTGGCATTAAAGCGCTACGGTTTTTCCGTCGGCGAAGGACTTTATACGGATATGAATGCAATAAGGCGCGACGAAGAGCTTGACAATCTTCATTCGATTTATGTCGACCAATGGGACTGGGAGAAAATCATCACCAAGGAAACACGCACAATCGATTATCTAAAGCTCATCGTCACTTCGATCGTCGAAGCCATCTACAACACAAACAATCGTTTGCGCGTTCACTTCCCTCAGCTTAAAACAGAAATCGAAAAAAACGTGTCGTTTATAACCACTCAGGCACTTGAGGATATGTATCCCTCCATGACGCCTCATGAGCGCGAAAACACCTATGTACGCGAGCATAAAACCGCCTTTATCATGCAAATAGGCGGAGCATTAAGAAGCGGAAAGCCGCACGACGGCCGCGCTCCCGACTATGAC
>CAZRUB010000074.1:0-7074 GCA_964603185.1 uncultured Ruminococcus sp. | reverse complement strand
TCCGCACTACCTATATGAGAGGCAAAATTGAAAAATTTTATCAAAAAGGGTTTGGAAATTTACCAAAAAATAAAATCAAATTTCGTACTTAAATGTGTCTATAATGCAGCCGAAAGTCCAAAAATCACCAATATTTGATAGAAGCTTGACAAGCTTTGGTGTTGTTCAAACTCGCCATAGCGAGTTTCTTTTGAATTTGCCTTTCGCTTAAAGGCGACTTGTTAAAGAAAGAGCACCGTAGTTTTTACTTTGCCAAAAAGCCGAGTATCAATAAGCTGAGGGCTTGCCATTCCGCCGCAAGCCCGTTTTTTATTTCGTTTTCGGCCTTGACGCATTCCGAAAGACAACGCTCACAGTAGGAAATATCGATTTTTTTCGCCGTTGACAAAAGCTTTTGCGCAACAAACCTGCGTGAAGGCGGAAGCCTCATTGCCTCCGTCGCATCCCGAATACTCATGCCCTCCTTGCTTATCGCCGCCGCGCGTGAAAGGTCGCTGAAATATCCGCCCAAAATCGACAAAATTCTTACGCCTGATTCACCGCTTTTTCTCAAGTCCTCCAAGAGCTTTAAGGCGTAATCGCTTTTTTTGTTCATTACCGCCTCGGATATATCGTAAACACGGTTTAACAACGGGGGTGTGATGTTTTTTTCGATATCCGCGTGATTAATAACATTGCGCGCACCGGAATAAGCGATAAGCTTTTCCGTGTTCAGCCTTATTTCGGTTAAATCGGACGAGCACATATCCAAAAAGTGTTCCAAATCCGAATTTTGGATGCTTTTTACCGCCGCGGTAAGCTTTTTGACCACATGCTGCTTAAGCTCCGCACGCTCCAAAAAGGAAAATTCGCACACGGTGCCAATCTTTTCAAGGGCCTTATAAAGCTTTGAGCGCTTGTCTGCCGTATCCTCGGATATAATCACGGTCACATAATCGGGAATATCGGAAAAAACGGAAATCCAAAGCTCCGCATCCGCACAACGTGCTCCCAAAAGGGAAGCGTCCTTTATCAAAAGAAGCTTTTTTTCCGACATAACGGGAATCGCCTCAAAAAAATCAGACACCTTGTCAGTCGTGACGGTTTGGGAATCCAAGGTAAGAAGATTAAAATCGGCAAAATCCTCATCGACGATTTTTTCGCGCAAAAAATTTATCATGTAATTGCGAAGATAAATTTCCTCCCCGTAAAACACATAAAGAGAGTCTGTCCCTTCTTTGATTTTTTGCCTTAATGCTTTATAATTCATAGCTCCTCCATTTCAGCGGGCGAAAGATATTTTTTTGCAGCCTAGCAGGTGACGCAGTATGTTTTTTCCTTAAGCTCCCAAGAAAGACTGTCGGGATATTCGGATAAATAATACGCAATATCGCATTTTTCGTAAAGGGAGCCGGAAAGAACGTAAATTTTCCTGTCAAATGCATTTACAATATAGGAAAGGCCGTCGTCATCATCGAAAATTTCAAGCTCTGTTTCGCCTACGGTGATTTTCTCACCGCCGCGAGCATTGATTTCGATTTCTCCGAGCCCCACACTTTGCCTTACGATAACCCGAGAGGGACTTAACTCGCTTACAAAATCAGATATATCACCGGCAGAGCTTTCGTCCGTTACCGCAACGGCATCCACCTCGGTTATTCGGAGCCGAGATAAAGAATCGAGCGTGGCTCCGTTTTCCGCATCGCTTAAGAACAGCACCGCGGTATTGTTTTCCTTCACCAAAAGCGAGCCGCCGTAATAATATATTCCGTCGGCAATATTCGGCTTAAACAAAAATGCGGCAACGAGAAAAACAAATGCCAAAAGCGCCGAAGCGCCCGAAAGAAGCCGTTTGTTCCTTTTAAGGTAAAGATATAAAGCGGTTGTAAAAAACACAAAAAACAATATAAAGCAAAGAGGACTGCTGATTTCGATTTCGATTGAAGAAAGAGGAAGCCTTCCGGCCGTTTCCGCGGTTTTCAGCACAAAGCCTATCAAAAAATCCGCAATGTGCGCACAGAAAAGCTCAAGCCCCAAAAGCTTAAATATAACGGCCGCGTATCCGAAGCCCATAATAAAGGGAAGAAGCGGAACCGCAAAAAGATTCGCGGTAAGGGCGATAAGCGGCACACGCTTAAAGTAAAGGGCAAGAACGGGCAATGTGAAGGTCTGTGCCGATAAGGTGACGGATATTGCTTCGCTTAATGAGTCGGGCAACGCGGAAAGCTTTTCGGCGATGGACGAAGAAAAAGTTATGATTCCCAAAACCGCGGCAAACGACAATATAAAGGAATACGAATATACCGACAACGGATTGAATACGGCAATCGCCGCGGCGGCAAAGCCGAGCGACGTATATGCATCGTAATAAGAATGCGTAACCTTTGCCGCGATAAAAATCGCAAACATTATAAACGCACGTACCGCGGAAGGTGATGAGCCGGTCATTATAACGAAGAACAATGCCGGAAGCAGGCACAAAATCCTGAAAATACGTTTCCGCGTAAAAAACATGACAACATAGAGCACGGCATAGGCCATAAATGATACATGCAGTCCCGATATGGCAACAAGGTGCGAAATGCTTCCGCGAGAAAGCTTTTCCTTAAACTCATCCGATGAATAATTGCTTGCCCCGAATAAAACCGAGCGCGCAAACATGAGCTTTTCTCCGCTCCACAAGCGGTCGGCGGCGGCAAGCATTTTTTCCTTCACCCAAAATGCCGCGTCATAAATATTATAAATTCTTAAATCCGTAACTTCCTTTCGGATGTTTTTGGCCCTTGCGGAAAGATAAACGCCATCCGCAACCCGTGAAAATTCTCGCCTCACGGAAGGGGTTGCCTCCACATATAAAACATCCCCGTAAGAAAAAGTATCTCCGCTCACATAAAGGTTCATTTTGCCGCCGTCCGTGTCTACGGTCAGCATGCGAAGGCTTCCGTATGTCTCGGAAAGCGAAACCACTCTGCAATAAAATCCTTCCGTGCTTTCGCAAAGTTCCTCCGCACGGCGAATATTTTTATCATATACAAAATTCGTATAAAAAAAGCCCACGAAAAGGGCGGCGGCAACCACGGCCGCCGTAAGCGCACCTTTTCGGAGCATTAAAATCAACAAAAACACGCACAAGCCCAACGCCGCACACACCAAAAAGCCGAGCCCGGCTATATATGCCCCGCACACAAAAAGCAGTGCGCATACTGCCAAAATCCTCGGAAGCCTTATCATCGTATCAACAAATCGGTATATTCCGAAGCCAGCCCCGTGCCTACGGCAACGCAGGCCACCGCGTCGGAGGCTACGGAAACGCTTATTCCCGTTTCCCTCTGCAAAAGCTCCGCCGCGCCCTTTATAAGTGCGCCTCCGCCGGTCAGGGTGATTCCGTTTCTGCAAAGGTCAGCCACAAGCTCCGGCGGGGTTTGCGTCAGCGTTTCATGCACCGCATCGGTAATTTCGGAAAAGCATTCCGTTAACGGGTTTATGATTTCGTCGCCTGTTACGGTAACCGCCTTCGGCAATCCGGAGGCAAGGCTTCTGCCTCTTACCTCCATCGAAAGCTCATCATCGCACGGAAAAACACTGCCTATGTTTATTTTTATTTCTTCCGCGGTACGCTCGCCTATGGCAATGCCGTAGCGCTCCCTTATATAGCGTACAACGGAGTCGTCAAATTTGTTACCGGCGGTTTTAACCGAATTTGAAACAACGATTCCGCCCAAGGAAATAACGGCAATATCCGTCGTTCCGCCGCCTATATCAACCACCATGCTTCCTTCCGGGCGCGAAATGTCAATCCCGGCACCGATGGCCGCGGCAAGCGGCTCCTCTATAACAAGTGCCTGCCTTGCACCGGCGGCCTCCGCCGCCTCAACAACCGCGCGCTCCTCCACCTCCGTAACGGAGCTGGGAACGCATATAACAACACGGGGCTTGATTATTCTGTTCCTGCATACCTTCAAAAGAAAGCTGCGAAGCATTTTTTCCGTTGTGTAATAATCGGATATAACGCCGCCCTTCAACGGCCTTATGGCAACCACATCGCCGGGAGTATGCCCGATTAATTCTTCTGCTTCTTTTCCCACCGCGCATATTTTCCTCGTGGCTACCTCCAGGGCAACCAACGAAGGCTCCCTCAGGACAACGCCTTTTCCCGGGGCATAAACCAACACCGAAGTTGTACCCAAGTCTATTCCGATTTCACCGGTACGTCCGAACACCGTTAATGCCCCCTTTTTGTTATTTCAAAAAATCCAACGCTTTTTTTACAGCCTCCTCGGAGGTGATAAGCTCAAAGTCCGAAGCACTGCGCTTCTTATATTCAACCATGCCGTCAGCGGCTTTTTTGCCGACGGTTATTCTTACCGGGATTCCGATAAGATCCCAATCCTTAAACTTAACACCGGGACGCTCATCGCGATCGTCAAGCACAATTTCGATTCCGGCATCCTCAAGCTGCGAAGCGATTTTTTCCGCAAGGGCAAGCTGTGCCTCATCTTTAACGTTAACGGGAACGACAACCGCCTTATAGGGGGCAATCGAAGCAGGCCATATAATACCGTTTTCGTCGTTATTCTGTTCGATTACCGCGGCAAGACATCTGTTCACGCCTATTCCGTAGCAACCCATTATAACGCTCTTATCCTCGCCCGAATCGTCCTTATAGGTAAGCCCCAGGGCATCGGAATATTTTGTTCCCAGCTTAAAAATATGTCCAACCTCAATTCCCTGAGCGGTCTTGATTTTTTTCCCGCATACGGGGCATATGTCCCCCTCTTCTATGGAGCGAACATCGGCGGTGATTTCGGGTACAAAATCCCTGTCTGGGTTTACGTTTTCTATGTGACAGTCGGTTTCGTTTGCGCCGACAATAAAATTGCGCATTGCCATGACCTCATTGTCCGCAATAACGGGAATTTCCAAGTCCACGGGGCCGGCGAAGCCGATTTTAGCGCCGGTAACACGCACAACATCCTCGGCATCCGCAAGCCTTACCTCGGACGAGCCGGTAACGTTGGCAAGCTTAACCTCGTTTATTTCCCTGTCGCCGCGGACAAGCACCGCATAAAGCTTGGAATCGCAGCTGTATATCATTGTTTTGACAAAGGCCTTTTCATCCTTGCCGAAGAACGCCGCAACCTCTTCAATCGTTTTGGCATTCGGGGTTTCGACCTTGTTCATAGTCTTCATTTCCTCATTTGAGGCTTCCGGCGCAACGCACACGGCCTTTTCGATATTCGCGCTGTAACGGCAATCCTCGCAATAGGCGATGGTATCCTCGCCGACATCGGAAATAACCATAAATTCCTGGCTTCCGCTTCCGCCCATGGCACCGGTATCGGCATCAACTATCATATAGTTAAGACCGAGCCTGTCAAAAATTCTTCTGTAGGCCTTATACATCGCGTCATAGGATGCATCCAGGCCTTCGGTTGTTGTATCAAAGCTATAGGCATCCTTCATTACAAACTCTCTTGTTCTCATAACACCGAAGCGGGGACGGCGCTCATCACGATACTTTGTTTGCATTTGATAAAGCGTGAACGGATAATCCCTGTACGAATGTACGGAATCCAAAACCGTCTGCGTGAAAATTTCCTCATGTGTGGGGCCGAGGCAAAAATCCCTGTCGTTTCTGTCCTTAAGTCGGAACATATCGTCACCGAATCTGTCCCATCTGCCGGATTTTTTATAGCACTCCGCCGGAAGCAGTGCGCTCATCAAAAGCTCCTGCGCGCCGGCCTTATCCATTTCTTCGCGAATTATTTGTTCCACATTGTGCAGAACCTTAAGCCCGAGTGGCAAATAAGAATAAACACCCGCGGCAAGCTTGCTTATAAGCGCCGCGCGCATCATCAATATATGACTTTTAATTTCAGCCTCCGCCGGAGCCTCTCTCAGCGTGGGCATAAGTAATTTTGACGCCTTCATAAATTAACACCTTCCAAAACTCATAATAAACTTACTATATTTTATCATAAAAATACGAATAATGCAAGCCCCAAGTCCAAAAAGTCGGACTTGGGGCTTAAAATTTATTTTGCGGTCTCTTCCCCGCTTTCCTCATCGTTCATTTTAAATCCGGAAAGCTCCGTCACGGGAAGCGAAAATGCAATGGCGTTTGCCTCGGTTCCCGCCCCGGCATTTTTAATGATTTCCTGCATAATCTTTTTCTTCTGATTACTTTTTGCCACTATCAGCAAAACCTCTTTTTCCCGCGCAATGGAAACCGAGAAAAAGTTCTCCTCGCTCTTGGTTCCGGTTCCCTTACCGTGAAGCACGGTTCCGCCGGTTGCGCCCGCCGCACGCGCGGCATCCATAACAAGCTCCGTTCGGCCTTCGTTTGCTATCACCACAATAAGCTCATAATCGGGATTGAGCACCGGCATTGACGGTGCGGCTTCTTTTTTTCCGTTCAAATATTCCACGGTTTTTCCGCCTCCTATACTTTTTAATGGCACCGAAACAACAATTCCCTGCCCGGGCATACCGATAAACATTTTTTCTCTTTCGGCTTTGATAAGCTGCTTGGTTTTTTCACGGGTACAAACGGAAATCGCAGCTCTTTTTTCATTGTTTTTCATTCCCAAAAGCTCCAGCATGCTATTTGCCGCGGTTCCCTTTGCGTGAAACGCCACACTCAAGGGCACCGAAAGCCCTCTGCATATTTCATCCAGCACTCCGAGCATTTCGGGCGGACATACAGAAATAACAAGATTCATATTTATTCCCCCCAAAGCTCCACAATATCGTAATCTCCGTAATACGGCTTTTCCTCCGGAAGCTTTTTATCCTTTTGCGTGTAAACCACACCGAGAAGCTGAATGGATATAAGCGGCATCATGGCAACCATTGCAACAAGACCGAACGCATCGGACACCGCATTTCCTCCGAGCGCCCCGGAGGCCCCTATTACAAACTGAAGCATAAACGTTGCAGTCATCGGGCCGGAGGCAACGCCTCCGGAGTCAAAGGCTATTGCGGTATAAATATCCGGCACAAAAAACGAAAGCAAAAGAGCAAGCGCGTAGCCGGGAATTAAAAACCATAAAATCGAAAGCCCGGTCATAACGCGGAGCATGGAAAGGCCCATGG
>CAZRUB010000073.1:0-7134 GCA_964603185.1 uncultured Ruminococcus sp. | reverse complement strand
GCATAGAAAAAATAAAGCCCCTGCACAGGGCTCAGACGGAATATATTGTCGCAGAGAGCGCATATTGCGCCGGGGTGCCCGAAATATCCGATAAAAATCTTTCGGATATAATTTCGCTTTTTGATTTATCCTCCGGCAAAAGGGCATCCCTTCCCAATGAATATGAGGCGGTGAGGATTTACGATGAGGTTAAATTTTCAAAAAGAAAAAAAGCCTCGGAATATTATTACCCGCTCAAAATGGGACACAATTATATAAAGGAGGCGGATTGCACCGTAACGGTGGAATTAAGCCGCCGCGGGCTTGACTTAGATAAGCTTTCCGGGTCGCTTTACGCACGCCCCAAAAGGGAGGGTGATTGCTTTCGCCCCGTGGGCTGCGGCGGAACGAAGAAAATAAAACGGCTTTTTGCGGATGCGAAGCTTCCCGTGGATAAAAGGGAAAGCCTTCCGATTATAGCAAGCGGCGGAAAAATAGTCTTTGCGCTGGGACGTGCGGACGAAGCTGTCGTATCGGATGAGAATACGAAAAATGCCGTAACGATAAAAATTACAGAAGGAGAATTAAAATGATTAATGACTTGGCAAAAATACTTATAACAGAGGAAGAGCTTGATTTGAAAACAACCGAAATAGCGGACGCCGTATCGCGTGACTACGAGGGAAAAAACCTTTTTATGATTGCGATATTGAAGGGCGGGGTTGTTTTTGCCGCCGACCTTATGAAAAAAATAAAGGTACCGATGGAGGTTGATTTCATGGCGGTTTCCAGCTACGGCAAGGAAAGCGAAACCTCCGGCGTGGTAACGCTTAAAAAGGATGTTGACAGAATGCTTGCGGGCAAGGACGTTTTGATTGTGGAGGACATAGTCGACAGCGGCTTTACCATGGCTTATCTTAAAAAGCTTCTTGAGGACAGAAAGGCATCCAGCGTTAAAATTTGCACGCTTTTGAACAAGCCCTCCCGCAGAAGGGTTGATATCGATATTGACTATTTCGGATTTGAAATTCCCGATGAATTTGCGGTCGGCTACGGCTTGGATTATGCCGAAAAATACAGAAACCTTCCGTTTATAGGGGTTTTGGATCCCAAAATATACACAAAATAACAAAGGGGGCATTATTTTGAATAAAAGCTTAAGGGGGCTTTCGGCGGCAATAGCCATTCTTTTGGTTATGACGGCATTGTATTTGTTCATTGTCGGCCAGGCTCCGCGTCAGGAAATACTTTATTCCGACCTTGTGAAGGATATTGCGGCGGAAAAAATCGAGCGTATCGAAATTTCCGATTCGCAGGCAAAGGCAACCTATAAGGAAAAAACAAGCGACGGAAGAACCAAAACAATTACTTACGATATACCGTCGAAGGAGCTTTTGTATGCTCAAACCGGCGAATATATGGATGCGCAGATGGAAGGCGGAACGCTGACGGTTGTGTACCGTGAGGAGTCGTCGGCCTACGCATGGCTTTCGCTTCTGTCGCCGTTCATCATAATCGTCGTCGTTGCCGTGCTTTGGAGCGTTATGATGAAAAACGCGGGCGGCGGTGCGGGCGCCATGAATTTCGGAAAAATAAAGACAAAGATGGCCGTGTCGGAGGTAAAAAGGGTTACGTTTGCCGATGTTGCCGGTGTTGAGGAAGAGAAGGAAGAGCTTACCGAAATTGTGGAGTTCTTGAAAAATCCGAAAAAATACACCGAGCTGGGTGCGAGAATTCCCAAGGGTGTGCTTTTAATCGGCCCTCCCGGAACGGGAAAAACGCTTCTTGCAAAGGCTGTTGCCGGTGAAGCTAACGCACCGTTTTTCAGCATAAGCGGCTCGGACTTTGTCGAAATGTTCGTCGGCGTCGGCGCGTCGAGAGTGAGGGATTTGTTTGAGCAGGCCAAGAAAAATCAGCCTTCGATTATTTTCATCGACGAGATTGACGCGGTCGGCAGGCACAGAGGTGCGGGACTCGGCGGCGGCCATGACGAAAGGGAGCAGACCTTGAATCAGCTTCTGGTGGAGATGGACGGCTTCGGTGTCAACGAGGGCACGATTGTTCTGGCGGCAACCAACAGAGCTGACATATTGGACCCGGCGCTTATGCGTCCCGGAAGATTTGACCGTCAGGTATATGTGGGATATCCGGACAGTCGCGCAAGGCTTGAAATATTAAAGGTTCATGCGAAGAATAAGCCCCTGGGAAGCGATGTTGACCTTTCGGTTGTCGCAAGGACGACCTACGGCTTCACGGGCGCCGATTTGGAGAACCTGTTGAACGAGGCGGCGCTTTTGGCGGCTCGGAGCGGAAGAAAGGAAATCCGGGCGCACGACCTTGACGATGCAATGCTTAAGGTCGTTATGGGGCCCGAAAAGAAATCCAAGAAGGTGCAGGAGAAGGATAAACGCCAGACGGCATATCATGAGGCGGGT
This sequence comes from uncultured Ruminococcus sp., assembly GCA_964603185.1. Classification (GTDB taxonomy): domain Bacteria; phylum Bacillota; class Clostridia; order CAKSNL01; family HGM11501; genus HGM11501. The sequence continues at coordinate 4,720 of CAZRUB010000073.1, read as the reverse complement.
CACGCGGTGGCGGCAAAGTGCCTTCCCACCCAGGATAAGGTGCACCAGGTTTCCATTATACCGCGCGGCAGAGCCGGCGGCTTCACCATGAGCCTTCCCGACCATGACAAGCCCTATATTTCCAAAACCGAAATGTATGAGGATATCGTTATGGCGATGGGCGGACGTGTTGCGGAGGAAATGGTGTTCGGCGAAATTAATTCCGGTGCCCTGGGCGATATTCAGCACGCAACGAAAACCGCAACCGATATGGTGACGAAGTACGGTATGAGCGAGAAATTGGGCTCCAGAAGCTTCGGCTCCGGTGAGGAAATATTCATAGGAAGAGATTACGGCCATGCTCAGGATTATTCCGAGGCTACGGCGGCTGTTATCGACAGTGAGGTCAGCGACGTTATTTCGAGAGCATATGACGAGTGCAAAAAAATCCTGGAGGAAAACAGGGATAAGCTTGAAGCGGTTGCCGAGGCGCTGATTGAGAAGGAGGTTCTTACCGGCGAGGAATTCGAGGCGGTGTATTCGGGAGTGAATGCGCCCCTTGACAATGACGGTGAAGAACATGAAAAAAAGGAAGACTGATCGGGGAAATGAACGGCTATGATATTGAAAAGCATTACCATGCAGGGATTTAAATCCTTTGCCGATAAAACAACAATAGAGCTTGACGGGAACGTTTGTGCCATAGTGGGGCCGAACGGAAGCGGAAAAAGCAACATATCGGACGCTATTTTGTGGGTGCTCGGTGAGCAAAGCGCAAAAACTTTGCGCGGAAGCAAAATGGAGGACGTTATCTTTGCCGGAACGCCGAAAAGAAAGCCCTCAGGCTTCGCGGAGGTCACGCTCACGCTGGATAACAGGGAGCGGCTTTTGCCGGTTGAGTATGAAGAGGTGGCGTTCACAAGAAGGGTTTACCGTTCCGGCGAGGGTGAGTATTTTATAAATAAAACGCCCTGCCGCCTTAAGGATATTCACGAAATGCTTATGGATACCGGCATGGGGCGTGACGGCTATAGTATCATAGGGCAGGGAAAAATCGATAAGATTCTTTATGCAAGCCCGGATGACAGAAGGGCGATGTTTGAGGAGGCCTCCGGTATTTCAAAGTATAAATACCGTAAGGCCGAGGCCGTAAGAAAGCTTGAAAAGACAAACGAAAATATCATAAGAATCAAGGACATAGTTGCCGAGCTGGAGGGGCAAATAGGCCCTCTGGCGGAGCAATCCGAAAAGGCGCAGCGCTTCTTGGAGCTCTCCTCCGAGCTTAAGGAGCTGGAGGTAACGGCCTTTGCCAATTCCATAGAAAAAAACAAAGCGGCATATGACAAGGCACAGAATAATTATAACGATATAAAGGCGGAATTTGACAGGACGAAGCAGGAATCGGAGGAGAACGAAAAGGCCATCGAGGCATATTATGAGGAGAAAAAGCTTTTCGATTCGGGGCTGGAGGCCATAAAGAACGAGGCCTCCGAAATACTTATGGAGGTAACCCGAAGGGATGCGGAAATTGCCCTTAAAAAAAGCTCCGCCGAAAATATAAGGGCAAACATCCTCCGCTTGGAGGGCGAAATCGAAGACCTTAAGGATAACACAAGGTATTCGTCCGCGGCGGAGGCGGAGGGGGCGGTGCTTTCCGCAAAGGAAAAAAAGGAAGCCCTTATGCGTGAGCTTAATTCCATGGATGTGGCCGCCCTTCGTGAAAAAGCGGACGAGCTTTCCGCCGAAACCGCAAGGAAGGCAGCCTACGCCGATTCCGTTGCGGCGGGAATCGAGGGTAAAACGGGCAGACTGGAATCCTTTGACATATTGGCGGATGAGCAAGGCAAGCGCTTAAATTCAGTTTCTGAGGAAAAGGCGGAATTCGAAAAGGAAGTAAAGGCCGATGAAAAGGAAATCGCAGGATACGAGGCCGAAGCGGAAAAGCTGAAAAAGGCCGCAGAGGAATTTTTGCTCCGCAAGGAGGAAATGAACGGGGAGTATCGCGCTCTTACCGAGGATATAAACAAGCTGGAGGAGGAATACAATTCCGAAAGTGCGAAGGGCTCCGAATGCGCCTCAAGGCTGAAATTCCTAAAGGAGCTGGAGCGCGATATGGACGGCTATTCCGGCGCGGTCAAAAGTGTTATCGAGAACAAAAGCCTTTCGGGAATAAGGGGTGTTTTGTCGGAGCTCATAAGGGCGGAGGCAAAATACATTCCCGCGATAGAGGCGGCGCTGGGCGGCTCCATGCAAAATATCATAACCGTGACGGATGCCGATTCTCGGGAGGCCATAAGCTTCTTGAAATCGAAGGGCCGCGGACGGGCAACCTTCCTGCCGCTTAACATAATAAAGACAAGGTCGCTCCCGGAAATTAAGCATACGGGCTTTCTCGGCGCCGTATCCGATTTCGTGGCCTGCGACAGTGACGTTTATCCCGCGGTTTTGAATCTTTTGGGAAACGTTGCGCTTTGCGATAATTTCGATAATGCAATAAGCCTTTTTAAGAAGCAGGACGGAAAGATAAAAATAGTAACGCTTTCCGGTGAGTATATAAATTCCGGCGGTGCCGTAACCGGCGGAAGCATGAGTAAAATTCGCGGTCTTTTGTCGAGAAAGCAGGAAATAGAAGAAAAAAGCGCGGAGCTTACCGCGATTAATTCCCGCCTCAGAAAGAAGGAGGCGGAAATCGAAAAGAGAAGCTCCGAGTCCGCAAGGCTTCAAAGGGAGGCGGCTTTGCTGGCCGAAAAAGCGGAGGCCAACGGCCGCGCTCTTTCGGATGCGGAATATAAAAAGAGCGCAAGAATAAGCATTCTGGAAAGCAAAAGGGCACGGCTTAAGGAGCTTTCCGAGGCTATGGAGGAGCTTTTGTATACCCTTGAAAATCGCGACAAGGCAAAGGAGGAGCTTGAAAAATCCATTGCCGAGGCGAAGGATGAGCTTGCAAACGCCAAGGAAGAGCTCAAAGGGCTTTCCCTAAAGCTTGAAAACGCAAGGGCGGAGCTTGAAAAAATGAATGAGGCGCGTGTTGAGAAAACAATGGAAATCAACAATGCCTCAAAGGATATCGAAATGTATTTTGCGGCGCTGGAGGCGGCACGCGCCGGGGAAGAGGCGCGAAGAACCGCGGCGGAGGCCAAGGCGCTTGAAATCGAAAAGAACAGGTCGGACGAAAAGGCGTTGGAGGAGGAAGCGCGCCTTATCGGGGAGCATATTTTAAGCCTCAAAAAGGCGCATGAGGATAAGCTTCGCTTGCTTGAGGAAAAGAAAAACGAGTTCTCCGCCCGCGACGAAAAAACCTTAAAGCTTCGCGAAAGCAATAAGGCGATACAGGAGAAGGTTATATCACTCGCGCAGGAGATGACGAAGCTTCAAGGAAAAATAGAAGCGATTTCCCGCGCCGTGGAGGAGGATATCGGAAAGCTTTGGGAGGAATATGAGCTTACATATTCCGAAGCGCTGGCACAACGCGGCGAAATGGGCGGCAAGGCATCGTCCTCCGCACATATAGCAAAGCTTCGCCGCGAAATTAAGGAGCTCGGCACAATCAACGTTGCCGCTATCGAGGATTATAAAAGCGTTTCGGAGCGTTATGAATTTTTATCCGCGCAAAAGAAGGATATGACCGATACAAAGGAAAACCTTGAAAAGATAATTGCGGATATGCAAAAAATCATGTCGGAGCAGTTTTCCGTTCAATTCGAAAAGATTAACGAGGATTTCAAGGAAACGTATGTTGCGTTAACGGGCGGCGGTACGGCGAATATTCTTCTTTCGGAGCCCGAGGATGTTTTGCAAAGCGGAATCGAGATTGAGCTTCAGCCCCCCGGGAAGAAGCTTCAAAACATTATGCTTTTGTCCGGAGGAGAGAAGGCGATTGCCGCGATAGCACTGTTTTTCGCCATGCTTTCGGTACGCCCCACGCCGTTTTGCGTGCTGGACGAGATTGAGGCGGCACTTGACGAAAGCAACGTTCAGCGGTTTGCTTCCTTCTTAAGAAATTATGACAAGACGCAGTTCCTTGTTATCACGCACAGGCGCGCAACAATGGAATCGGCGGATATGCTTTACGGTGTAACAATGCAGGAAAAGGGCGTAACAAAGCTTTTGTCGCTTAAATTAAGCGATGTTGAGCAGTAAATTTCAATCGGAGTGTGTGAAATGGGATTTTTTGATAAGCTGAAGCAGGGGCTTGGAAAAACCAAGGATACATTTAAAAGTGCGGTGGACAGTGTGTTTGTTGCCTTCAGCAGCATAGATGATGACTTCTACGATGAGCTGGAGGAGGCACTGATTTTGGCCGATTTGGGCGCCGAAACGGCGGTGTCCGTTGTGGAGGAGCTTAAAATGCGCGTTAAGGAAAAGCGCATAGGAAGCACCGAGGAGGCGAAGGAAGAGCTTTATGCCGTGATAAGTGAGGCTCTGGAGGGTGACGCGTCGCTCAAGCTTTCGGGCAAGCCCTCGGTTATAATGGTTATCGGCGTTAACGGAGTGGGAAAAACCACGTCCATCGGAAAGATAACTCACGTGCTTAAAAAAAGCGGCAAGAGCGTTGTTCTTGCCGCGGCGGATACATTCAGGGCGGCGGCGGCGGAACAGCTCGCCGTTTGGGCGGAAAGAAATTCCGTTCCGATTATAAGGCATGAGGAGGGCTCCGACCCTGCGGCGGTTGTGTTCGATGCGTGCGCCGCGGCGAGAGCAAGAGGGGCGGATGTTTTGATATGCGATACGGCGGGCAGAC
>CAZRUB010000072.1:0-7136 GCA_964603185.1 uncultured Ruminococcus sp. | reverse complement strand
AAAGACTTTAATTTTTGTAGCATAGGCATATCAAGTTCGACTTCCCTTCGGTTAGGCATTTAATAAAAGCCCCGCTTATGCGGGGCTTTTTTATTACTTCTGACCGGTTTTCGACAAAAGCTTTTTAATTCTGTCCGCCGGATCCAAAAGCTCCGAAAGAGATTTATCATAGTTGATCGTATCAATAATATAGGCGATATATTTGGACATTTCCACCTCTCTGTACCAGTCGCGGCTTTTAAGCTCGTCCGTTCTGTATACGAGATTTGTGGTGTATATTTTAGTGATTAAGCCGTTTTTATACGCCTTATCAAACTCATCAAGTCCGTTGGTGAACAACCCGAAGGATGCGAAAACAAATATTCTTGCCGCTTTTCTTTCCTTAAGCCTTCTTGCAACATCAAGAATGGAATCACCGGACGAAATCATGTCGTCGATAACGATAACATCCTTGCCTTCAACACTGTTTCCCAAATATTCATGTGCCTCAATCGGGTTTCTGCCGTTAACAATAACGGAATAATTGCGCTTTTTATAAAACATCCCAAGCTCCAAGCCCAAAACCGATGAACAGAATATGCACCTGCTCACTCCGCCCTCATCCGGAGAAACTATAACCATTTTATCCTTATCGAAGGTAATTTCGGGAAAGTCCTTTTTAAGCGCCTTGATCATCTGATACGAGGATTGAATATCCTCAAAGCCCTTAAGAGGTATTGCATTCTGCACTCTTGCGTCATGCGCATCAAATGTCAAAACATTGGATACGCCCATATTCATAAGCTCCTGCAAAGCAATTGCGCAATCCAGCGATTCTCTTCCGCTTCTTTTATGCTGTCTGCCTTCATAAAGCATCGGCATAAACACGTTTATTCTTCTTGCCTTTCCTCCGAGGGCGCCTATTACTCTTTTAAGATCCGCAAAATGGTCGTCCGGACTCATGGGAACCTCACGTCCGTACATATTATATGTAACGCCGTAATTGAACATATCCGCTATGATATAAATATCATAGCCTCTCACGGAATGCTTGATCATTCCTTTTCCTTCACCGGTACCGAAGCGCGGGCAGCTATGATTCAATATGTAAGTCTCGGGCGAATCCTTCCTCCAGCTCAAGAGATATTTATCAACCTTTTCCGCCACTTCCTCGCAGCCGCGCATGGCAATTATGCCAAGCTCGCCGACCATACGTCTTTCCATTAAATCTCCTCCTACATGATATAATTTGATACTTTCATATATATTATATCAAATAGTTACAAAAAGCGCAAGATTTAATTTATGAATATTTAAAATGATATCCGCATATAATTTAAGTCAATATAACAAAAGAGAGTGATTATATGCTTGAAATACGCACAGACCTTGCATTTGAGGCACATTCGCTTTTAACAAAGGAAAGTGCCGAAAAAATAAGCGGGATATCCTGCAACACGCAAAAAAACGATGTTTTTTCCGTTACACGCGTCGCGGTCGAAACACCGTACGCCGCAGAAAAAATAAAAAAACCCGTCGGACAATATATAACTCTTCATTCGGAGCACATAAAAAGCGGGCTTTACACCGAGGAGCTGAGCCTTGCTTTCTCAAAGGAGCTCTCCTCCGTTTTAAGTACCGTTCCGCAAAGAAGGCTTATTATGCTCGCAGGCTTGGGCAATAGCCGTGTGACGCCGGATGCTCTCGGCCCCAAGGTCACCGAGCAGCTTATAATCACCCGCCATATTGTTTCCGACAGCACCGTCGAGGGTTTAACCCCGGTATGCGCTCTTTCTCCCGGCGTTTTGGGCATAACCGGCATCGAAACCTCCGAAATATTTTCCGCGATTGTAAAAAAACTATCCCCGGATTTGATTATCGCAATAGATGCATTGGCGGCATCGGAATATGAAAATCTCGGCGTCACCATTCAAATTTCCGATACCGGAATAAACCCGGGGAGCGGTGTGCATAACCGCAGAAACGCATTAAACAAGGAAACCCTCGGCGTGCCTGTTATCGCCGTCGGCATGCCTACCGTTTGCGATTTGTCCTCCGTTGTTTATTCCGCTTTATCGCATACCGAGCTTTTATGCGAGGACGATTTGGCCTCCCTGTGCTCTTCTTTTTCTCCGGAGCGGCCCGATATGATGGTTACCCCGAAAAACATAGATGCCCTGATAAGCCGTGCCTCTGTAGTAATAAGCCGCGGAATAAACATGGCACTTCAGCCCTCGCTCACCTACGACGATATAACCGACTATACCTCATGATATCATGGAGGATGCCGCGGTAATTGCCTCCGCAAGCGCCAGCATGGCGGAAAGCGCCGTTACAATAACGGTAAACAAAGCAAGCTTTTTGCCGGAGCGCTTCACAAACACATAGCTTTGCCTGTTCAAAAAGCATTCCGCGGCTTTTGTAAATGCAAGTGCAGCATAAGGAAGAAAAAACATCGCAAAAATGAAATTGTAAATTCCGATGCCGAGAAGCACCTTGAAAAAGCCGACGAGTGCCCCCGCTTTAACAACGGTCCCCGCCGTAAAGCCGTAAAAAACGCCTTTTGAGAACACGGAAGCAAAAATTATCGGCGAAAGAACAATATGTAAGGAGCCGAAAGCCACCGCAGCGCTCATTGAAAGAGATGAAAAAAATGCGTGCTTAAAAATTTTCACGCGATTCGTCAAGAAATACGCCTCTTCAATATTATAGCTCAGACGCACGGACAGGATAACTCCGGATAAGATTCCTATAATGAAAATTACCGCCATCAACACATTCGTCACAGGGTTAAACATCGTTTTTATATTTTTCACCCTAATCTCCCCTTCGTTAAAAGCATTAAAAAATAAACCTCTTCTCATAATATCTATGAAAAGAGGCTCTCTTTTTATTCCTTATTTTTCATTCCTCAAGCGATAGCTGAACAACCTTGTCGTCATCGTCTTCCCCGTATGCAAATCCGAAATGCTCATATGCCGGGCGCGTCACGACACGCCCCCTCGGTGTGCGGTTTAAGAATCCCAGCTGAAGAAGATAAGGCTCATACACATCCTCAATCGTGTTCGCATCCTCGGATATTGTTGCCGCAAGTGTATCCAGCCCTACGGGCCCGCCTCCGAAAACCTTAATAATTGTTTCGACCATTCTCTTATCCACCGCATCAAGCCCTATTTTGTCAATTTCCAATCTGCTCAAGGCAAGCTCGGCAATTTCCTTCGTGATTTCACCGTTTCCCTTAACCTCCGCAAAATCACGCACTCTTTTTAAGAGTCTGTTTGCGATTCTGGGAGTTCCTCGCGAGCGCGATGCAATTTCGGCGGCCCCGTCATCCGAAATTCCGATGTGCAAAATTTCCGCCGAGCGCATTACGATTTTCTTAAGCTCATCATTATTGTAAAGCTCCAGCTTAAGCTGAACGCCGAACCTGTCGCGAAGGGGCGAGGTCAGCCTGCCGGCCTTCGTAGTCGCACCGATTAAGGTGAAGCTCGGAAGGTCAAGCCTTATGGAGCGTGCCGAAGGCCCCTTTCCGATTATAATATCGATAGCGTAATCCTCCATCGCCGGATAAAGCACTTCCTCAACGCTTTTGCTTAATCTGTGTATTTCATCTATAAACAAAACATCATGCTCCGACAAATTGGTGAGTATCGCCGCCAAATCTCCCGGCTTTTCTATTGCCGGACCGGATGTGATACGCATATTCACGCCGAGCTCATTCGATATTATTCCCGCAAGCGTTGTTTTTCCGAGTCCGGGAGGGCCGTATAAAAGCACGTGATCCAACGCTTCGTTTCTGCGCCGCGCCGCTTCTATATATATTGAAAGGTTTTCCCTCGCCTTTTCCTGCCCGATATATTCATCCAAGCTTCGCGGGCGTAAGCCGGTTTCGATTTCCGCGTCCGTATCCGTAAGCTCACTCGTAATTATTCTTTCTTCAAAATCCATAACAGTCACCTCATTAATGCAAGAAGCGCCGCTTTTATCGTTGCTTCAAGCGAATCCTTTATTCCGGCCTTCTTGACGGCTCCCGCGGCCTCCTGCACGGAATATCCGAGCGCGGTAAGCGCGCTTATTGCCTCCGCCTCCAAGCCCGAATCGTTTTCCGATTGATATGCCTCCTCGTTCCCTTCCGGCAAAACCGCCGATACCTTGTCGCGAAGCTCCAAAATTATACGTTGTGCGGTTTTTGCCCCTATCCCCTGCGCGGTCGCGAGCTTTTTGGAATCCGACAACATAACCGCAGACGAAATATCACTCGCGGTGAAGGACGAAAGTATGGAAATCGCCGCCTTGGGACCCACGCCGTTCACCCCTATCAAAAGATTGAACATCGAAAGCTCCTCCGCACCCGAAAATCCGTAAAGCTCCATAGCGTCCTCTCGGACGCAGAAATATGTGTTAAACAAAGCTTCTCCGCCTATTTTCGCCCCCTCCGCATCTCGCAACGGTGTAAGAATTTTAAGGCCGATTCCGCCCACATCCACTATAACAAAGTTTGCGCCCTTCGCCGCAACGGTTCCCTTCACAAAAGAAATCATTTTTCTATCCCCCAAACAGCCGTCTTACATATATTTTTCAAGCTTTGAATTAAATCCGTATGAATGCGCATGACATATTGCCATTGCAAGTGCGTCGGCCACATCATCGGGCTTCGGCACCGCTCTCAATCCCAAGAAGCTTTTCACCATTTGCTGAACCTGATTTTTATCCGCCCTTCCGTAGCCGGTTACCGCTTGCTTAACCTGAAGCGGAGTGTAAGAAAAAATCGGAATTCCCCGCTTTGCGGCGGCAAGCAACGCCACGCCGCGCGCCTGACCGACCGCAAACGCCGTTTTCGCATTGTTGTTGAAAAAAAGCTCCTCCATCGAGATGGCGTTCGGTCGGTACAAATCCATAAGCCTCCCCAGCTCATCGTATACATGCACAATTCTTTCCTCAATCGGCGTGTGCGCCTGCGTTGTCACCGCGTCATAATATACAGCCTTGAATTTATTTGCTTCATAGTCCACAATACCCGTTCCCACAATGGCGATTCCGGGATCGATACCCAGTATTCTCATTTGCTCCTCTTTCCCGCTTGTGCATATTTATACAAACTTTTGCTATATTTTACGCATAAAATATGCATTATAAAGTATATTTTTGAAAAAAACAAATATTTTTGCATAAAACCCTTGATTTATTCATCAAAGTATGTATAATAGTATTATAACACACTGTTAGGAGGAATTGCAATATGGAAAAAGAAAAAGTTGTACTTGCGTATTCGGGCGGCCTGGATACGTCCATTATTATCACATGGCTTAAGGAGAACTACGGTTATGAGGTTATCTGCGTTTGCGCCGATGTAGGCCAGGGCAAGGAAACCGACGGTCTTGAGGAGCGTGCGTTAAAAAGCGGTGCTTCCAAGCTTTATCTTGAGGATTTGAAGGAAGAGTATGTTAAGGATTACATATTCCCCACGGTTAAAGCGGGCGCCGTATATGAGGGGAAATATCTTCTCGGCACGTCCCACGCACGTCCCATAATCGCAAAAAGATTGGTCGAAATAGCAAGGAAGGAGGGCGCGGTTGCAATTTGCCACGGTGCAACCGGAAAGGGTAACGATCAGGTTCGTTTTGAGCTTGCGATAAAAGCGCTTGCTCCCGAAATGAAGATAATCGCTCCTTGGAGAATATGGGATATCAAGTCCCGTGAGGACGCTATCGATTACGCCAATGCGCACGGAATCGAGCTTCCGATGACAAAAAAGGATTTATATTCCCGTGACAGGAACCTTTGGCACATCAGCCACGAAGGAATGGATCTTGAGGATCCCGCCAACATGCCCCGGTACGACAGCCTCTTAAAGCTTACCACGCCTCCAACTAAGGCACCCGATGAGCCTACATATATTACTATTGATTTCGAAGAGGGTAACCCCGTTGCGATTGACGGCGAAAAGCTTTCACCTGTCGCAATTGTCGAAAAGCTTAACAAAATCGGCGGCGAAAACGGAATCGGCCTTGTCGATATATGTGAGGATCGTCTTGTCGGCATGAAGTCGCGCGGCGTTTACGAAACTCCCGGCGGAACCATTCTTTATGCCGCACATAATGAGCTTGAATATCTCTGCCTTGACCGTCAGACGCAGAGCTTTAAGCGCGAGGCGGCGATAAAATTCTCCGAACTTGTTTATGACGGCTGCTGGTTCACCCCCCTGCGTGAGGCGCTTTCCGCATTCGTTGACAGTACACAGAAAACCGTTACCGGCTCCGTTAAGCTTATGCTTTACAAGGGCAATGTTATTCCCGCCGGCGCGAAGAGCCCGTATTCCCTTTACAACGAGGAAATCGCAAGCTTCGGCGACAGCCATGACCTTTACAGTCATAAGGATGCCGAAGGCTTCATAAATCTCTTCGGCCTTCCCTTAAAGGTTCGTGCGATGATGCTGGAAAAGAACGGCGAGTTAAAATAAGGGGGATATAATGGAAAAGCTTTGGGGCGGAAGATTTTCCGCCGAAACCGACAGTGCGGTGGACGATTTCAATTCCTCCATTCGTTTTGATAAAAGAATGTATAAAGAGGACATCGAAGGGAGCATCGCTCACGCCGCAATGCTGGGCAAGCAGGGCATAATTCCCGAGGAGGACAGTGCTCTCATTATTAAAACGCTTAAGGAAATCGCCTCCGATATCGATAACGGTAAAGTGGACTTTTTGATCGATGCCGAGGATATTCATATGAATATCGAGAAAATTCTGACCGACAGAATAGGTGCGACGGGTAAAAAGCTGCACACCGGCAGAAGCCGTAACGACCAGGTTGCGCTTGATTTAAGGCTTTATTTAAGAAACGAAGCCGCCGTTGTGCGCGAAATGCTTATCCACCTTTTAAATACCTTGGTTTCACTTGCCGATAAGCATAAGGACACCGTTATGCCGGGCTACACTCACCTTCAGAAAGCTCAGCCGATTAATTTTGCGCACCATCTTCTGGCGTATTTCGAAATGTTCTCCCGCGATTTATCCCGCCTTTCGGACGCGGCGGAGCGAATGAATTATTCGCCCTTGGGCTCCGGCGCACTTGCGGGCACAACCTATCCCTTGGACAGGCAGTATACCGCTTCGCTCCTTGGATTTTCGGGGGTTTGCCGCAATTCGCTTGACGGTGTT
>CAZRUB010000071.1:0-7204 GCA_964603185.1 uncultured Ruminococcus sp. | reverse complement strand
CAAAGGCTCGTCCATAAGGAATACCTTGGGCTCACGCACGATGGCACGACCGAGCGCAACTCTCTGACGCTGACCGCCGGACAAGGCCTTCGGCTTTCTGTCAAGAAGATGACCGATATCGAGAATCTTAGCGGCCTCCTCAACTCTTCTCTTAATCTCATCCTTGGGGGTTTTGCGAAGCTTAAGCCCGAATGCCATGTTGTCAAACACGGTCATATGAGGATAAAGAGCATAGTTCTGGAAAACCATGGCTATATCTCTGTCCTTCGGAGCAACGTCATTCATAAGCTTGCCGTCTATGTAAAGCTGACCGCTGGAAATATCCTCAAGACCCGCAATCATACGAAGGGTGGTGGATTTACCGCAGCCGGAAGGGCCGACAAGAATGATAAACTCCTTATCTTCGATTTCAAGACAAATATCGTTAGCGGCAATAACCCCGCCCGAATATTTCTTGTAAATGTTTTTTAAACTTAATCCTGCCATAGTTAAATAGTTCCTCCTAAATTAATACATATATCTTTTTTCGCTAATAATAGAATACCATAATTTGAATAAAAATAAAAGTGTGTTTTTACACAAAATAAAAAATGTATATTTAGCACAATTGCATAAAAATATCTAAAAGACCGTTTCGGAGGGGAGGAGCCGGCGGTATTCTCCGGGGGAAAGTGACTCGTCCAGAGAAAGTGCGCCGATCCTGATACGTTTCAGATACACGACCTCGTTTCCGACGGCGTTAAGCATATATTTAACCTGATGAAAGCGCCCCTCCGATATGGTTAAAAGCGCCTCGTCCGCGCTTAAGGGCTTGAAGGAGGCAGGCTTGGTTTTGTGGCCGCCGGGAATATATACCCCTTCGGAAAATTTCGCGCAATAATCGTCCTCGATCGGGCGAAGGGTTTTAAGATAATAGGTCTTGTCCACGTTCTCGGACGGCGAGGTTACGCGGTGACAAAATTCGCCGTCATCCGTTAAAATAATAAGCCCCTCGGTATCGATATCCAGTCTTCCGACGGGGAAAAGAGAGCGGTGACCGAATTCGCCGTCCGTAATATCCGTAACGGTTTTGTATTTATCGTCATGGGTTGCGCAAACAACGCCCTTGGGCTTATTCATCATAATATAAACATATTTTCGGTATATGAGCCTTTGGCCGGAAAGGCATATGACATCATCCTCGGAAACCGAAAGCTCCGCGGATTTTGCAACGCTTCCGTTAACGGTGACAAGCCCCTTTTTTACGAGAGCCTTAACCTCGCTTCGGCTTCCCGAGCCGGTATCTCTTAAAAATTTATCAAGACGCATTTTTCTCCTCCAGAGGCCGCTTTTTTGGTGTAAGCGGCAGCATATACCCCGAAAGCGACGGATCGCATATATCTCCGCCGCATATTTTGTGGTTGTAGATTAAAAGGTTTGCGTAAAGCGCCTCCTCGTCCGAAAGGGAGATGCGGATTTTTTTAACGGTGCAGCCGCGAAAGGGCGTTAAATCGAAGCCGGCTTTTTTATTCAATTCGTTATAGGAATCGTAATAAGCGCCGAAGCCCTCCGGCACCGTCACGCTTGCGATTTCGGAGGGCTCCGCCGCAGGACTGTAGCCGAGGCTCTTTAAAAAGCGGCGGCAAAGCGCGGTATCCTCATCTGCCGAGAAGGAAGCGACCGCAAGGGCCGCGGCAAGTATTAAAATTAGTGACGCAAACAACAAAATCTGATTCTTTTTAAAAACGTAAAACATAAAACCGCCCCTTTTATTCATTTATTAAATGAATATGGGAATCGGCGCGGGTTTATTACTTTTCTTTCGCCTCGGCAAGCGCAAGAGCAAGCTGGTCGGGGCAGGAGGTGCCCTTCATTCCGCATTCTATTCCCGAAAGAACGGCGATAAGCTCATCCTTTTTTCTGCCTTCGCAAAGGGCGGCAACGCCCTTTGTGTTTCCGTTACAGCCTCCATCAAACGATACGTTTGTTACGATGTCGCTGTCATCGACATCAAAGCTGACGCTTCGTGAGCAGGTGCCCTTGTTTTTATGTGTGTATCTCATAATTTTTCTCCTTTGTACGTGTTTTTATGTGATATGTGATGTGTGATTGATGTATGTAATTTATTCGGCCTGCAAAAGCTCCCTCGGAATATGGTTCGGCTCATCCTTTATAAGCCCCTCGGTTTTAAGACTGCCGAAGCCGGTCTGACGAAGTGCCTCGTAAACCACAACGGCAACCGAGTTGGAAAGGTTTAAGCTTCTTGCCTCCCCTATCATGGGGATTCTCACCGCACGGTCGCGGTGCTCCCAAATAAGCGTTTCCGGCAGTCCGCGCGTTTCCTTTCCGAAAACAAGATAGTCGCCGTCGGAATAGGATACCTCCGAATAGTTTTTTTCCGCCTTTGTTGTTGCGAGGAAAAAGCGTCCGTCTTTGTTTTTTGCAAAGAAATCGTCAATTCCGTCGTAATAGGTTATGTCTAAAAGATGCCAGTAGTCCAGCCCGGCGCGTTTAAGCTTTTTGTCGTCGATTTCAAAGCCCAGCGGGCGCACCAAATGAAGGCGCGAGCCGGTTGCCGCGCACGTGCGCGCGATATTCCCCGTATTCTGGGGGATTTCGGGCTCCACCAATACAATATTGAACATTTTATCTTCTCCTTAAAACAGTAAAAATAAAACAGGTAAAAATTAATTTGAGTAAAAAAGGGGAACGGTGCCGACCGTGACCGTTTCGCACACCGGGATGACAAGCTCACGCCCGATGGAGCATGCAAACGGCGAAAGGGCATACAAAGAAAGCGAAACGCGCATATAAACCGTGTGCTTCGTTTGGTTTATTCCGGCGGAAGAAAAGCCGCTTTCGAATGAGGCGCCGGCACTGCCCAGCGGCACAGCGTAAACAGAAATGCACGGGCCGCGGCCCGAAAGAAAAATATTTCCCGTAAGGCTTCCCGCGGGCACGGAGATTTTCATTTTTTCCCGATCGGACATAAGCGCGAAAAGCGCATTCAAATATTCACCGCGCAGGGCGTTGAGCCTATCGGTATTAAGGGAAATGAAGCCGGCGTCGCCCTCCGAGCCCTCGACCACAAGCTCCGTCCCGTCAAAAAGAGCGGGGGAAAGGCACAGCGCCGCTTCGTTCATAAGCTCATCCGCAAGAATGGAAAGCTTTATTTCGGCGGCCGAAGCAAACGCCGGAAGTACACATTTGTAAAGCAAAAACAAAATTGCGAAAAGGCAAATCGGGACAACGACGAAAAGGCGCGTGCATTTTCGCCGCCTGAATTTAAGAACGGCAGAAATAAAAATCACCTCCACCGTAGCATTTTATGCATTAATTTTGTTTATGACACATATCATTATATACCAAAATTATTCTTATTGCAAGCAAAATCTTGACTTGACGCACCAATCGGTGTATAATAATATGGATATAAAGGGTGATTTTATGAATGTGGATGTTAACGGACTTAATATATGCTATAATGATTGCGGCGAAGGAAAATGCGTGCTTCTTCTGCACGGCTGGGGCGCGTCCAAGGAAAGTCTTTCGCCGATATTCAACGCCTTGAAGAAAAGCTTTCGCGTTATTGCGATAGATATGCCGGGCTGCGGTGCATCCGAGGAGCCGAAGGCTCCCTGGACGGTATCGGACTATGCGGATTTTTTGTATGCGCTTATATCCGAATTGAAAATCGCTCCGTTTGCGGCAATATTGCATTCGAACGGGGGAAGGGTGCTGATACGTGCCTGCTCCGACAGATTCGCCCCGGAAAAGCTTATTCTGATTGACTCCGCGGGAATCAGGCCGAAGAGAAAGCCTTCCTATTATATAAAGGTATATTCCTACAAGGCGGGCAAAAAAATACTGTCCCTGCCGATTTTGAAAAGCACAGGTCTTTACGAAAGGCTGATAAAGGGCGCCGGAAGTGACGATTATAAGAATTCGAGTCCGATTATGCGCCGAACCATGAGTCTTTTGCTTAACGAGGATTTGAAGCATTGTCTTCCGAAAATCAAGGCGGAAACGCTTTTGATTTGGGGTGAGCGGGATACGGCAACCCCCATTTCGGACGGAAGAACGATGGAAGGGCTGATAAAGGGCGCGGGCTTGGTGGAGATAAAGGGCGCCGGACATTTTTCGTATCTTGAAAATCCGGGGCTTGCACTGGGTGCGATAGAATATTTTTTGAACGAGCATTAACGAATTCGGTGAATTCGGTGAATTGGGTGAATTTAAGGAGAGCTTATGTTGAATCTCGCTTTTTTGTTGTCGGCGCTTTTTTTCCTTGTATATTCTTTTTTTGCGGAAAAAAGCTATATTCATATACTCCAGCTTAACTCCTATCGGCCGGAGCGGTATTTTAAGTGGTTTTCGGAGAACAAGCCGAAAATAATTTATCTGCGTGCACTTATATTGCTTCTCGCCTTTGGGGGAGCACTTGCTTCGGAGGAAGTGTTTTTGCTTGCACTTGCCGTGCTCTTTGCATTGACGGCGCCTTATAAAGGGAAAAAAGCGAAAAAACCGTTGGTATACACGGCGCGGGTCAAAAGGCTTATCGGCCTTTGCACGGCGATAAATTGCGCTGTTATTGCGGCGGCATATGCTTCGGGGGCATATTTCATTATGCCTCTCGCGGCCGCTCTTTCGGGCTGGGTGGTCATGGCGGCGCTTTACCTGTCGCTTCCCGGGGAAAGCGCAATTTCGCGGTATTATATAAACGACGCAAAACGTATTTTGGCGCAGCACAAGGATTTGATCGTGGTGGGAATTACCGGAAGCTACGGGAAAACAAGCATGAAGTATGCGCTTTCGAGCATGCTTTCGGAAAAATACGACGTGCTGATGACACCCGGCTCCTTCAATACCACCATGGGCGTTGTGAGAACGGTAAGAGAGAGCCTTAAAAGCACACATAAAATTTTCGTGGTTGAAATGGGCGCGAAAAACAAGGGTGACATCAAGGAAATATGCGATTTGGTGAAGCCGAAATTCGGAATCATCACATCCGTGGGTCCTCAGCATCTTGAAACCTTCAAAACCGTGGAAAACGTGTGCGAAACGAAATTTGAGCTTTTTGATGCGGTGACGAAAAACGGCGGAAAAATGTTCCTGAACGAGGATAACGAATTTATACGCGACTATATAAAGAAAAAAAGCATAACAAGCGGCTGCTGCGGCTACGGCACCGTGGAGGGTGCGGCCTTTCGTGCGGAGAGTATAAGCTGCTCGGAGCTCGGCTCCGAATTTACGGTTAACGGAATTAAGCTTTCAACAAGGCTTTTGGGCGATTACAGCGCGGTGAATATTGCCGGCGCGTTCGCCCTTTCGAGGGAGCTCGGTGTTTCGGATGAGGATTTATGTGCCGCGGTTCGCAGGCTGAAGGCGCCGGAGCACAGGCTGGAGCTTAAAAGAAATCCGCGCTATACCGTAATCGACGATGCGTACAATTCCAACCCATCGGGTGCGGCGGCGGCTCTCTCGGCGCTTTCCCGCTTTTCGGAAAGAAAAATTTTGGTTACGCCCGGAATGGTGGAGCTGGGAGAAAAGCAGAATGAGCTTAATTATGAATTCGGGAGAAGGGCGGCTCATTCGGCGGACTATATCGTTTTGGTGGGTGAAAAGCAGGCACCGCCCATAAAAAAAGGCGTTCTTGAGGAAGGCTTTGACAAGGAAAGGCTATACGTTGCGGCGGATATCAACGATGCGCTTTCTTATGTTTACAAAATAACGGATGTGCCCTCGGTTGTGCTTTTGGAGAATGACCTTCCGGATAATTTCCTTTAATCGTATAAGGCTGAATTTCGGATTGAGATATATAAAAGAAAGGAAGATTGAATATGAAAATAAAGCTTTTGGTGCTTTTCGGCGGACAAAGCGTGGAGCATGAGGTATCGGTTATAAGTGCGGTTCAGGCCATGGCCTCGCTGAATCGCGAAAGGTACGAAATAATACCGCTTTATATAACGAAGCAGAATTTTTTCTACACGGGTGAAGCGCTTTTCGATATCGAGCGTTACAAGGATATGCCCTCGCTCTTGAAGGACTGCAAAAGGGTTATTCCGGTTAAGCGTGAGGACGGAGCGGCAATAGAATATTATCCGGCGAAAAAAATGGGAAGCAACGTTGCGGCAAAAATCGATGCGGCATTGCCCGTTGTTCACGGTACAAATGTGGAGGACGGTGCGCTTCAGGGCTTTTTGCAGACCTTGGGTGTGCCCTACGCAGGCTGCGATGTGATTTCAAGTGCCGTGGGTATGGATAAATATGTAATGAAAACGGTGCTCTGTGCGGCGGGAATCCCGGTGCTTCCCGGGGTGTGCTTCCACACCAAGGACTACTTCCGCGACCCCGCGGAAATTTTAAACAAGCTGGAGCTTGAAATAGGCTATCCGCTAATAATAAAGCCGGTCAACCTCGGCTCCAGTGTGGGCATAAAAATCGCCGCATCGAGGAGCGAGCTTTCGGATGCCGTCGAAAATGCGGCACTGTATTCGCAAAGAATACTCGCGGAGCATGCGGTTACGAATTTAAGGGAAATCAACTGCTCGGTTTTGGGCGATTACGCCACGGCGCGTCCGTCGCTTTTGGAGGAGCCCGTGACGAGCGGCGAAATTTTAAGCTATGACGATAAATATAAGGGCGGACAAAAGGGCGCCAAGGGAATGAGCGGCGCATCGAGAAAAATCCCGGCCGATTTACCCGCGGAGCAAACCGAATATATAAAGGAATTGGCGGTTAAAACCTTCCGCGCGTTAAACTGCTCCGGCGTTTCCAGAATAGATTTTATTATGGATTCGGATACCGAAAAAATTTACGTAAATGAAATCAACACGATTCCCGGCTCACTTTCGTTCTACCTTTGGGAGGGCGCGGGCGTAAGCTATCCGGAGCTTTTGGATGAGCTTGTGGATCTTGCCTTAAAGCGCGGACGGGAAAGAGAGGCGTTGTCCTTCAGCTATGACACAAATCTTCTTTCGGAAAACGGCTTGAGGGGCTTGAAGGGCGCGAAGGGCAAATAAAGAAAAAAAAGCTTGACATATTAAAGGTTATGTGGTATAGTATTAATTGCTTCACCACGGGATGAAGCTTTTTTGAAGTGCAAAAAAGGGCTTTTCAAACGGCTCTTTAGATAATCAGGAGGTATCTTAAAGATGAGAGTAAAAATCACATTGGCGTGCAGCGAGTGCAAGCAGAGAAACTATGACACAATAAAAAACAAGAA
>CAZRUB010000070.1:0-7307 GCA_964603185.1 uncultured Ruminococcus sp. | reverse complement strand
TATTTTCTTGCGATTTCCTCATCAAGATCCTCCGCTCTCTCCGAAAGAGCCTTATAGGGATTTTCCATCTCTATATAAGAATCGTTAAACGCAAGAGTAATTGTTCTTGCCGTGAAATAGCTTCCGGGAACCTCGGGAACACCGCAAAGATCCTCCATCTGCTCAGTTAAGAGCTTTGTCTGCTGTCTTGTCCACGCAAGGTTGTTAAAAGCTTCTATATTGGCCGCCGCATAACGTCCGGCAGCACCCATAACGGATTCAAGCTCCGTTCCGTATCTTGTCTGCATATCGTTTCTTGTATACCATTCGATAAACGCCCAAGCCGCATCCTTATCCTTGGTGTTTTCAAACATAATCGCACCTGCGGAGGAAACGTTCTGCGCATAGCTTACGGTTCCGTCCTCCTGCCGTGTTCCGGGAACCTTATCCATATCCCACAAACCCTGAATTTCGGGTGCCGCGGCATTTATAAGGTTATACTGTGTGTACGGCTGAATCGATACCGGCATCTCACCGCTTCTGAAGCGCGTATAGAAATTAAAGCTTATGGGGAAGTCATACTTAATGAAGCAATCCGTAACCTCAACAAACGCACGCTTTGCCGCGTCGGTGGTAAGTCCGGACGAATGGCGATCCTCCGAATAATAGCTTCCGCCGTACTGATAAAGCAATACCTGATACATTGTTGCCGAAAGAACACCAACCTCAAGATTGTTTCTTCTCAAAACGGGAAGCATTGCATAAAAATCCTCCCATGTATCCGGAACGCCAAGACCAAGCTCCGCAAGAATATCCTTTCTGTAGAACAACATATTGAATGTTTGCGTTTCGGGGATGG
Organism: uncultured Ruminococcus sp.; assembly: GCA_964603185.1. Classification (GTDB taxonomy): domain Bacteria; phylum Bacillota; class Clostridia; order CAKSNL01; family HGM11501; genus HGM11501. Next base: position 6,469 of record CAZRUB010000070.1, on the reverse strand, counting down.
CATAATAAGCATAATACTTTTTATACCCGCAGGTTGCGCATATGCCGGATGTGTTAACGGTTCCGCACGCCTCACAGGTCCATTCCTCACCCTCGTGCTCCGACTCGTAATCCTTATGCGAGTTCATCTGGAAGGCATAGCCTTCAAAATTCTGAGGGTTGTATCTTTTATATACGTCGGCAAAGCCCTGAACTTCATTTTTCCCGTCGCCGTCAATATCTTGAGGGCCGAACTGCGAAAGATCCACAAGTGCACCTCTTATAGCGTAGTTGACCGGCTGATCAGCCGCAATCATAAGCGCAACGTCGGGACCCTTGCCGGCAAGTGTGGCCTCTATAATGGAGCCCTGAACCAGCTCAAGCTGAACATTAATGCCCGTTTCCGGCGTAAATTCGTCATTAACCATGTTGTTAATAATATTTATCTGGTCACGGCCAGTGTTAACCCAAACCTTAACCTTTCTTCCCTCTCCGGCAACGGCACCGATTATATTATAGTCCTCCACAAACGATGCCAGGAAGGTTTTCGTTCCTTCCCAAAGCCCCTTAAAGAAGCCCGCTTCAGCCCTGTCAAGCTTCATATCATGCGGGCCGAACACAATATAATCCAACGTTAACGGCTGACTCTTATTGTCGATAATCCACTGGCTGAGCGAGGTTATGTTGTTCTTGAAGGCTTCCAGCCTCTTACTGAATTCATCGGGATCATCGATAAGTATATCCAGCTGGTCAATGAAGCTTTCCAAGGTTGCGGTTTTACTGCTCGCCGTTCCCGTAACCCTTATGATAGCCTCCTTAATGTCGGCTATTTCCTCTCTCGTCCACGTGAGATCCTCTATAAGCGTGGGGATTTTTGTATCGTAATAGTAATCTCTGTATTTATCGGGAGCCGTTGATGCAAGCATTACAACCGAGCTGTATATACCGTTAAGACGTGATGTAACGGTTGTCAATCTGTCAACAATCTCCGCCATTTCACCAAGGTTAACCTCCATTTTAACGGTATGTGTACCCTCGGAAAGATATATGTAACAAGGCTCATCATTCTCAGCCTCCGGCCTCATTATCTGCCAGCCGCTGTCATAAGCAAACTTCACATGCTTTAACTCTTCATAAGGAATTTCACCGTCAACATAAATTGTTCTGGTTGCATTCATTCCCACATAAGAGCTCTGCTGAAATTTAACGGCCATCTGATAAAGCCCGCTTTCGGGAACCTCAATCGTCCACTGAAGCCAGCTTCTCGCCTTGCCCCAGTTGGAGCCGCCGGCAGCATTAATCCTTGTTTTACTGGTATGATAGGGCTCCATCTGAGAATTGTTTCTTACAGATATGGGATAAAGAGCCGAGTCGGAAAATTCATCCGCGGTTTCGGCCTGAACCTTAAACTGAGCCGTCGCCTCTTTATATCCCTTTTCTTCATATTCTTTTTTTACCTCAGCATAGGGCTTGGGGGCATTATACTGACATATTGTTATATCCGAAATATAGAAGGGCTCACCGACCGTAGTTATCGTTACGGTGTTTTCGCCCGCATTGAAATAGAATGCCAGAGGCTCATCTATAAGTCCGCCGGAATCAACAAGCCATTCCCGACGCCACTTTAAGGACTTTTCCTGATTTGGCCTCATGTCGCTTTCTCTGTCCTGCTTAAATTCGGCCTCACGGTTCTTTTCGCCGTCAACAACAACGCTGAAGCCTTCCTCGCTGTTTTTCCAACCTCTCGGCGACTTAATGGTCATCGCCTCGTTATACGGAGATTCACCGTTTATTTCAACCGCAAACTCCATGTCGTTCTTAATATTGTCATGGCCTTTAATGCTGTAGCTTATATTGTAAAGACCTGCTTCAGGCACGGTTACGTTATATGTAACCGACTGAACGTCTTCGCCGAACTCCACCACATTTCTTTTGCCATCAAGCTCATCATAGCCCGTAACAAGCTCGGATGAAGCGGCAAACAAATCGGCAGGCACCGAAATTTCGGCATTCGGACGTGCGGCATCCGCATATGCCTCTATGTAGTTTGAATACACATCCTCCCTATCATAGGTGAAATCCAGTGCGTCAAACGTCGTACTCGCCGCAGCGCTGGCATCATGCGGCAAAACCACGTTAAAGCTTGTCATCGCGACAAGCGTAGCAAGTAATACAGCCGTTGCTCTTCTTGACGTCATTTTAAAACCTCCTGTAGAAATTGATTGAATGCCTGTCCCCCTCCTTCGAACCCCCAAATCCAAAAAAGGGCAGACTAAGCCATATAATAAAATGCATACACTTTATTATATAACATAATTCACAAAAAATCAACACAAATTTTAGCTAAATTTAATTTTTTTTGTCAAAAACAATAAATGAGGTTAACTTTCATTGTGAAAATGCCCAAATTTCAAGCTTTGAAATATTGAAAGCTTTTTCTTCATTTTTTCAATAATGCACCGCTGCATTTTTTTGTTTACAATTGATAGTCGATTTCAACCTTATCCGGCGCCACCCTAACCTCGGATACAATGCTCCTTACGATATTTCTTTTTTCCTTCGGCAACATATATTCCCATGTATCCTTAAGCGTTTCTATTTTTTCAAGCTTGAATTCCGTTCTTTTTTCGGCTTTTTTCCGCGCTTCCTCGTCGAAAAGAGCTTTCTCCGCTTTTTTCAGTTCCTTTTTAACCTCATTTATGGAAGCCGTCAACACCTCGTCGTCATCCGAAGCGTAAAGCTTGTATAATCTTTTAAGCTTTTTTTCGCATTGCTCCTTTTTGGTCTTCAAGGCCGCCGCAACATCGGCAACGGCTTCCTGCCTTTTTTCCGCTTTGCAGGAAAGCGAAAGAATATCGTTTATTACTATTTCCTCAACCTCATGCGCCCAGATTTTTTCATTGGGGCAAGCAGGATTTTTTACAAGATAGGGCTTGTTTTTTTCCTGCGAATAGCAACAGAGCTTTGCCCCCTTCTTTCCCCATTTTTGATAGCGCATTTTCGCGCCGCAAAGCGCACAGTATACCAAGCCGGACAAAAGATATTCCGAATCCGTCAGCCTTTTTGTCGAGCGCTCCTCCATAAGAGCCATTGCCTCATTGTAGGTTTCCTCGCTTACAATAGCCTCATGCCTGCCTTTATATTCTTCGCCGTTATATGTGATATAGCCCGCATTTGATTTTCGCTTTAAAATCTGGGCCGCAAGCCTTTCGTATTTAAGCCCCGCGGTTTTTGCGATTTTATACATCGGCCAGCCCTCAAGATACAAAGCATATATAAGCCTCACCGTATCGGCATCGCTGTTGGGAACTATTATTCCCTTTTCGCTGTCATAATCGTATCCGAACGGAATTCTGCCGCCTCCGGGCCAATAGCCCGCCTTCACGCGCTCCTTCATTCCCATTCTTGTTCTTTCACGAATGTTTTCACGCTCCAGCTGGGCAAATGCGGAAAGAATTCCGAGCATCAAGCGTCCGAGCGGCGTGGCGGTATCCATGCTTTCATTCATGGAAACAAAATCCACACCGTTCGGATTAAACACCTCCTCTATGAGATACAGCGTGTCCTTTTGGCTTCTGCTCAGTCTGTCAAGCTTATAAACTATAACCCGCTCGATTTTTTTCATTTTCGCTTCATTTATAAGTCTTTGCATTTCCGGCCTGTCAAGATTGCTTCCCGAAAAGCCTCCGTCCGTATAAAACTCATAATTGTCTATCCTTTTGGAAACGCAAAAGGCGGCAAGCATCTCCTTCTGCGCATCTATCGAATATCCCTCTTCTCTCTGCGCATCGGTTGATACCCTGACATAAAGAGCCGTTTTCTTCGTCATTTGCTCTCTCGCTTCATAACCCGTTCAATCGCCGCATCCACGCTTTTGTTTTTCACCGTGTAGCGTTTCATTTGATCAAACGTAATCCTTTTACCGTTCACATATCGTTCAACCTTCAAGCCCTCGCACCTTCTTTCGTTTTTATCATTATTGCCGCATTTTTTCTTTTTTAAACCAAAAAAGGCCTTTCGGCCTTTTTCAAAGAGTGAGTGCGGGATATGCGTTTAAGCTTTCGTCCGCATTTTCGCCTTCGCTTTCATATTTAAAATATCCGGCGGAAGCAATCATAACCGCGTTGTCGGTGCACATCCGCAGGGGCGGATAAAACACATCGATTCCTGCATTTTTCGCGGCTCTTCCCATTTCCTCTCTTAAAAGAGAATTCGAAGCCACGCCGCCGGCAAGACATATTTTTCGCACCCCGGAGCTTTTTGCCGCATCCACGGTTTTTTCCGTCAAAACATCAACCACCGCGCGCTGAAAGCTTGCCGCAATATCGTTAACGGGAATTTTCTCCCCCTTTTGCTCCATTTTATGAACGGTATTTATCACTGCTGTCTTCAAACCGCTGAACGAAAAATCACTTCCCGTTTTCGCCCGCGGAAAGCTGAATGCTTTATCGTTCCCGGTTTTTGCCGCATTATCAACCTTCGGCCCGCCGGGATAGCCCAGGCCGATAACCCGCGCAACCTTGTCAAACGCCTCTCCCGCCGCGTCATCCTTTGTTGCGCCCAAAACCTCAACCTCGGTATAGCTCTTCACATGCACTATATGACTGTGCCCTCCGGATGCCACAAGACAAATAAACGGAGGCTCCAGCTTTTTATCCGCCACGAAATTTGCCGAAATATGCCCCATTATGTGATTGACGCCGATAAGCGGTTTTTTCCATGCGTAAGCAAGCGATTTTGCCGCCGATACTCCCACCAACAGTGCACCGACAAGCCCCGGCCCGCATGTAACCGCAACTGCATCGATATCATCCTTTGTAACGCTTGCATCGCAAAGAGCTTTATCTATAACGTAAAGAATTTTCTCTATATGTCTGCGAGATGCGATTTCGGGAACAACCCCTCCGTATTTTGAATGTATGTCGGCCTGCGAATAAATAACATCGGACAATACTTCTCTTCCGTCCTTAACAAGTGCCGCCGCCGTTTCATCACATGAGCTTTCAATCCCCAGAACTATCATATGCTTGCTCCTTAATCTTTTTATAAAGCACGGCGTTTTCATCGCCGTAATAATTTTTTCTTTCGCCGTATGCTTCAAATCCGTTTTTTTCATACAAGGCACGTGCGGATGTGTTTTTTTCCCTCACCTCAAGAAAAACGCTTTGCACCCCCGCTTCATATGCTTCCTTTATAAGCCTTGCCAAAAGCGCTTGCCCTATTCCTTTTTTTCTTTCATCGGGTAAAACCGCAATCCTCAAAAGCTCGCCTTCATCAAGCAGGACTCTCAAAAAAGCGAATCCGACAATCCGCCCTTCTTTTACCGCTTTAAGGCAAATCGCCTCAGACGAGCAAAGCTCCTCCTCTATCGCGCCGACGCTCCACGCATCATTAAACGAAGCCTCTTCCGCTTTTTTCACGTCATCCTTATCACCGAGCTCGCACCTTGAAATTTTTATATTGCATACCGTCATATGACCACTCCTCCGGCAGCCTTATAAAGCCTGTTCTTAAGCGCGTCCGAAAGAGGCGAATCTCCCCTCGGGTCACGGGCCAGGATTGTTTTCACGCCCATAGTGTCGGCAAGCCTCAATAAATAAAACAACCGGGCGGCATAATCGGAATCATCCTTGCCGGCCGAAAGAAAAATCCCTTTTCCGCATTTACAGTCATCATAATCGATAACCGCCGTGCTTCCTTCAAGCATGTTTAGCATTTCGGAAATATCCGTATTTTTATCCCGCACAACGATAACCCTTGCGGCGGGCGCATAGTGCTTATATTTCATTCCCGGACTTTTGGGAATACCCTTACCCCCTCCGCCGTATTCGGCATCCGGCAAAAGCTCCTTTATCATTTCAAGACTCACCGCCCCGGGGCGCAAAATCCTCGGCGCCGCCTCACTCATATCTATCACCGTTGACTCCACGCCGTATTTCGCGGCGCCGGATGAAATTATGCAATCGATTTTTCCGTTGAAATCATCGATCACATGCGCGGCGATTGTCGGACTGGGCTTACCCGATATGTTTGCGCTGGGCGCCGCTATGCCGATATCGGCCGCTTTTATAAGCGCGTGCGCCACCGGATGCGACGGGAGCCGAAGCCCCACGGTATCGAGGCCGGCACTTACACTTTTGCAGGCTCTTTCGCTTTTTTTCATAATAATCGTCAGCGGCCCGCCCCAAAAGTGATTCATCAGCATTTCCGCCTTCGGGGGGATTTTTTTTACATAGCGCTCACACATAGACACATCGGAAACATGCACTATCAAAGGGTTGTCGGACGGCCGACCCTTAGCCTTGAAGATGCTTTTTACCGCTTCCTCGTTATCGGCATCCGCACCCAAGCCGTATACGGTTTCCGTGGGGAATGCCACCAGCTTCCCTTTTTTTATAAATTGTGCCGCTTCTTCGATTTTACCCTCGTCGATGCTTAATTCGTCAATATCCAAAATTCTTGTGTTCATTTTTATCCACCTTAGCCGAAAG
>CAZRUB010000069.1:0-7455 GCA_964603185.1 uncultured Ruminococcus sp. | reverse complement strand
GGGCTGCTTTTTGCCTGCCTCCTCCTGGTAAAAAATTGCTTTAATGTCATTTTCGCGCGCGTAATCTATAAGGGACGTAAGCTCCTTTAATGTGGCCTCCTTGCCCTCGTTTTCAAGCGCGTACATGGTAAGCGCGTGCTCATCCGCAAAATATCCGAATGCAGGGTGGTAAACTATTATGCTCCTGCTGTCAAGGCTCCGAAGCGTTTCGCTTGCATATGCCTTGGCATCGGAAAGCTCCCTTTGATAGGCTTCAAGGTTTTTCTTGTAAAAAGGCGCGCCGTTAGGGTCAACATCGGAGAGGACGGAGCATATTTCCTCCGCCATTATCATAACGCGGTCAACCGAAAGCCATATGTGAGGGTCACGCTCATCTCCTATATAAAGGTCCGGGATTTTTTCGCTTACGGCTTTATCCAAACGGACGGTGAGAGTGTCACCTCCGACCATGGGTAAAATCGAGTTATCCTCGGACGGCACGCCTATCGCAAAATAAATATCCGCATCGGCGAGTGCCTTGATGTCCTCAACTGACGGCTCATAGCTTTCGGGGTCCGCACCTGCGGGCACCACGATATTGACCGATGCCTTGCCACCGGAGATACGCTCCACAAATTCTTTTTCCGGCGCGATTGTCACGCTTATGTTTATTTTGCCGTCTTCATTCGTTTCGCCTTCGCATGAAGGAAGAAAAATTACAAGGACGAAAGCCGCTGCAGCGGCGGCAAGAATTCTTCTGATTTTCATATACTGCCTCCAAAATGCAAATTGTTCGCAATTTCCATTATAGCATCATGCGCGCAAAAAGTCAATAACGGACGAAAAAAAGCGCACCTAAACGGCACGCTCTCTCTGCTTTCTTAATTCACCCGGGCTTATGCCCTTTTTTCTTTTGAACATTTTGGAAAAGTTGCAAACATCACTGTAGCCGGACATGTAAGCGGCATTGCTGACGGTATAGCCCATCAAAAGAAGCTTTTCGGCTTTGTCAAGCCGAACCTTGACAAGGTAATCGAGCATGCTCATGCCCTTTTCTTTTTTGAATATCTTGGAAAGATAGGTACGGTCAACGCAGAGTATTTCGGCAATATCGCATATTTTTATGTTATTCATGTAGTTTGCTTTTATGTATCCGCATGCGCGGCTTACAAAGTCGGAGGATTTTTTCTCGTTTGAAAAGAGCGAAGCGTAAAGCGAAAAAGCAACGCCGGCAAGATATTCGGACGCACAGTTTTCGTAATCGGCGGCATTTAATATCCCTTCAAAAATGTCGCCGTCGGCATTAAAGACGGCACCGAGCTGCTTGAATTTTGCGGCATATTCGCCGGTAAAGCCCAGCCATATGTATTCCCACGGGTCGTCCTTATCGGCGGAGTAGGTGCAAACCTCATTGGGATATATCAAAAAAGCCTCGCCCTCATGCACATGATAAACCTTTCCGGCCTTGATGAAGGTTCCTTTTCCCTTTTTTACGTAGTGTATCAAATAGTTGTTTCGGATATGCGGGCCGAAGCTGTAGCCGCCTTCGCATTTTTCATAGCCCGCGTCAACCGGGTTAAGCTCGTGAAAGCCTTTGTTTGTAAGTGCAATGGAAAATTTATTGTACATAACAATTAAAATCCTTTCGGAGAATATAACAACATTATAACATGCTTTGACAACATAATGCAATTCTTTTTTTAAAAAAGTGTGGTATAATTGTTTTCACAAAAAACATGAGGGGAATGGTAAAAATATGGTAAAAATCACTTTTATGGGTGCCGGAAGCACGGTTTTTGCGAAAAATGTTCTGGGCGATGCAATGCTCACGCCAGCGCTTCATAATGCTCAAATTGCACTTTATGACATAGATGAGGCCAGGCTTTGCGACTCAAAAAGGGTTATTGATGCAATAAACGAAAAATACAATTCGGGAGAGGCAAGTGTTAAAGCTTATTCGGGCGTCGAGAAAAGAAAGGAAGCGCTTCGCGGGGCGGATTTTGTGATAAATGCGATTCAGGTTGGCGGGTATGAGCCGTCAACGGTGATTGATTTTGAAATACCGAAAAAATACGGGTTGAGGCAGACCATTGCCGACACTCTCGGTATAGGCGGGATTTTCCGCGCACTTCGCACAATTCCGGTGCTTGCCGATTTTGCGGAGGATATTAGGGAGGTTTGCCCGAACGCTTGGTTTTTAAACTACACAAATCCCATGGCTATGCTTTCCGGCTTTATGCAAAGGCACACGGGCGTTAAAACCGTGGGGCTTTGCCACAGTGTTCAGGTTTGTTCCTCGGAGCTTATGAAAAAGCTTGATATGCACCCCGACGGAATAGTTGACAAAATCGCGGGCATAAACCATATGGGCTGGCTTTTGGAAATAACCGACAGTCACGGAAACGACCTTTATCCCGAAATCAGAAAAAGGGCGGCGGAGAAGAACAAAAACGAAAAGCACAACGATATGGTACGGTTCGAATATATCCGCCGTTTCGGATATTACTGCACCGAAAGCAGTGAGCATAACGCCGAATACAATCCTTATTTTATAAAGCCCGGCTATCCGGAGCTTACGGAAAAATATAACATCCCGCTTGACGAATATCCCAGAAGGTGCATAGCTCAGATTGAGGGCTGGAAAAAGCAGCGCGAGGAGCTTTTGGGCGGCGGAGATATAAAGCACGAGCGAAGCAGGGAATATGCCTCCGGAATCATGGAGGCGATGGTTACGAATACGCCTTATAAAATAGGCGGAAATGTAATAAATACGGGGCTTATCACAAATCTTCCGAAGGACGCGTGCGTTGAGGTGCCCTGCCTTGTTGACGGAAGCGGAATTCACCCGACCGTTATCGGCGAGCTACCTCTCCAGCTTGCGGCAATGAACATGACGAACATTAACGCTCAGCTTTTAACAATTAAGGCCGCCCTGTCGCGCAAGAGGGAGGATGTGTATATGGCGGCAATGCTGGAGCCAAGATGTGCGGCGATTCTTTCTATGGACGATATCGTTAAAATGTGCGACGAGCTTATTGAGGCTCATGCGGCATCCGGCTATCCGGTAATATGAATCAAGGGCGGCGCTTTGCCGTCCTTTTTGTTTCCGATGTTATTGACAAAAGGGGGGTTTACGGATATAATAGCACCTGAAGAAACGAATGAAGGGTGAATGAAAAAGTGGAGGATAATAAAAAAATCCCGTCGGACGGGAGGAAGGGCTATAACACAAAGGCACGCACGGCGGTAACCGAGTTTTTCTTAAGCAATGAGGGGAAAACGGCATCCGCATCGCAAATAGAAAAATTCCTGTCGCAAAGAAGGGTCGAAGTTTCGCAGTCCACGGTATACCGTCTGCTTTCGCGCATGGAAAAGGACGGGGAGCTTATAAAATACGTTTCCGAAAAAGGTGAAAGCGCCGTTTATCAGTATGTGGGAGAAAGTGACAGCTGCCGAGGTCATTTGCATTTGAAATGCTTATCGTGCGGAGCGGTGCTTCATTTGGATTGTGCGTTTATGGAAAGCTTAAAGGCGCACCTTTATTCAGACCACGGCTTTCAGCTTGCTTGCGACGGAAGCGTGATATACGGACTGTGCAACGCGTGTGCGAAATGAAATATAGAAACATTTGCATGTATCGATGTTATAAGCTGCGTATAACCGAATAAATCTCCTCGGGAGAGGCGGCGAAAAAATCGGGCTGACAGGATAAAAGCTCGCCCTCCGGAGCATAGCCGTAGGTCACCGCGATGCTTTTAACCTTAAGAAGGTGAGAGGCGTTTATATCAAAAATACGGTCGCCGACCATGACCGTGCTTTGACAGGAAGCGTTAAGTGAGTGCATTGCCGAATGCATAACATCCTTTTTTTCAACGTGCGCGCCGGATAAAGCGCTTCCGGAGATACAGTCGAAATAAGGCGAAAGCGAAAATTTATCCATGATTTTTTCGGCATATATTTGCGGCTTGCTTGTTGCAAGGGCAAGGTGAAAGCCGTCGGCCTTTAAGCTTTTTAAAAGAAGCGGAATGCCGGGATAGACACTGTTTTCGAAAAGTCCGACGGTTGAGAAGCGCTCGCGGTAAAGGGCTACAGCTCTTTCGGCATCGCATGATGAAAGCGAAAATGTTTTTTCGAACATGCCTTTAAGGGGCGGGCCGACAAAGGATAAAAGCGTGGCCTCATCGGGGCAGGGAAGCGCCATTTTTTCGCATGCGTATTTTATGCAGTTTACGATGCCGGGAGCGGAATCCGTCAGCGTTCCGTCCAGGTCGAAAAGTATATATTTATACAATGTATATTCACCTCATGCAATAAATTTCATATTATAATAATAACACAAAGTAAGATGGAATGGAATACTTAAATATTGACAATTATCGGCTTGTTTGCTATTATATTTATAAATAGATGACGAAGGAAAGGTTATATGGAAGGCTTTAATATATCGCGAGTGGAAAAAATTACAGGCTGCACGCTTATTTCGGCGGGTAAGATACGCGGTACGGCGCAAACGGCATACAGACTTTTTTCGCTTTTCGACAAGGAAAAAATCAATCCCGTGTTCGTGCTTCAAAGCGTGAATCCGGAGGATGAAAGCGCGGATCTGGGAATTGTGGTAAAAAAATCGGACTCGGAAAAAGCAAAAATGCTTTCGGAAGAAATTTTTTTTGACGGACGAACGATTGTGAGGGAGGATATTGCGGTGCTTTCGATATCCGGCGCCGGACTTTGCCATAACGGCGCGGTGACCGCCGCGATATTCGAGGCGTTGTACGAGCGCGGAATAGACATTCATTTGATTTCGACCGGCGAAATTAAAATTTACGCCGCGGTCAATGAGGATGAAATTGACGAGGCGAAGGAAGCGCTTTGTCACGGACTTGAAAAAATGTGACGGCTACGAAAAATGCGGTGTGAATTCACCGCATTTTTGTTATTTGTGATAGAAAATCAGCATGCTGAGCTCTGCGGATTTACTGCCTGTGTTGCGGTAGGCGTGCGGAGCATCGGCAAAAAAGCGTATGGAATCGCCCTCGGAAAGGCGGAAGAGCTCGCCGTCAACCTCAATTTCAACATCACCAGAAAAAACAGTGATATACTCTTCCGAGCCGCTTAGGTGGGGTTGTGCGGACAACCCTCCGAATGGCTTAATTACAATGCGGTATGTTTCAAATAAGGTTCTTTCATCAAACGCGAAGATGGGGTAGTTAAGATAGCGTCCGTCATCTTCCTTAAGAGGTGTCTGCTCGCACTGTCTGATAACGGTGACCTCATCGTGCGTACTCTCTGTAAGGGAGGTGAAGGAAACCTTGTAGCCGTTGGCAATTTTCCAAAGGACGGAAACGGTAGGGTTGACATCCCCCTTCTCAATCTGTGAAAGCATGCTTCTTGAAACACCGGTCAATTCGGCGGCGGAATCCAGCGTCAGCTTCTTTTGTTCACGTATCGCTTTTACATTGGCGGCGATTACAGCGGTAACATCCATTTGATTTCCTCCTAATCGGTATTGACAATATATTGTTATTATGGTATAATATAATGGAAATACGATATATCGAATTTTTTTATTATTTTATCATTAAAACAGGAGGTTGTCAATTATGTCGGATAAAAAGCTTAAAGGTCAAGCTATATCCTCATCTCCGGCAACGGTGATTTTGGTTACTGTTGCCTGTATGTTGTTATTTATGCTGAATAACGGTGTTCGCTCCAATTTCGGACTGATATCCTCGGCGATTCTCGGACACAACGGATTGTCGGAGGAGGCCGTAAGCCGTGCGGTTGCAATCGCTCAGCTTTTATACGGGCTTTCCCAGCCGTTTTTCGGAATATTGGCGCTGAAAAAATCAAACTCCTTTGTGCTTGGTTTGGGCGGTATTTTGATGGGAGCAGGCTTGCTTATGATACCGTTTGGCACAAATGACTTAATGATTTGCCTTTCGTTGGGCGTAATGGTGGGAATGGCTGCCGGTGCGCTGGCCTTTGGAGTTGTGATGGGAGCCGCAGCTCCGGCGATAGGGAAAAGATACGCAAGCGTGGCTTCGGGGATTATCAACGGCGCAGGAGGGCTTGGCGGTGCGATTCTTGCACCGTATTTACAGGCAATGACGGATCACGGCATGTTTGCCCGTGGCATCGTTGGTCTGGCATGTATATCGGGGTGTGTGGTATTGCTTTGTATTTGGCTGAATAAAAAGGAGCAAAGCTATGCGGTTGAGGATAAAAATTCGGACAAAACCCCTGCAATTCGCGAAATTTTGAGCGACGTTGCCGACAGTCGGTTCATGCACCCGGCGTTGGCATTCTTTACTTGCGGATTTTTCATGGCGATCATTGAGTCCTATCTCTATCCACAGCTTATATCCTACGGTTTTCCCGGCAGTGAGGTTGCTTTTCTGTTTACGATTTACGGGATTATGGGAATGGTCGGCCCCGTTATCGCAGGATTTTTGTGCGGAAGGGTTAATCCAAAATGGGTGCTGGGCGCAACCTACGGCTTGCGTCCGGTGCTTATTCTCCTTTTTATGCTGCTTCCCAAAAACGCTTCGATTGTTTATGCCTTCGTGATTGGCCTGGGACTTGTGGGAAATGCAACCGTTCCGCCGACTACATTACTCATCGGTAAGATTTTCGGCAATCGTAAAATGCCCACTCTTTCCGGAATTGCCATGGTATTTCATCAGATCGGTAGCGCCGTCAGCACATGGCTTGGGGGATTTTTCATTCGCTCCTTCGGAAATTATAACATTGTCTGGCTCTGCAGTGCCGTCGTTGCTGCCGTTGCCGCTTTGTTGTGCTGCACATTGAAGAATGAAAATGTAAGATAGAGAAAGAAAATAACCGTATTGTATAATATCGACGGTTTTGCCGCATGCGGCAAAACCGTCGATATTTTTTCGAAGGGAGAAGTAAAGTATGACGTGCCGGATTTCATACCCTCCCAAACGGATGAACGGCGGCGCGGCGAAAGCCGCGCCGCCTAAAATTCGGATGCATCGTTTACTTTAATAAAGCTTTAAGATTTTCGGTTATTCGACTCATAACCTCGGGAGCGACGGGATAGTTGTCCAGTGTAAGCTCATATCCGAGGCAATCATCAATGGTTTTGAGAACAACCTCTCGTCCGACCTTTTCCTCGGCAAGACGGCAAAGCGCAATGTCCGAAAGCCCGTCCTTAAATGCCATTGCCCTAAGGGACGGACACGGGCCGTCGGCGCCGGGATACACGCTGAACGCGTCGCCGGAGGGAAAATATTTATCCGATGAGGTTGTTACGAACGGGTTAACCTTATACATGGAAAGACCGCTGTAATAAAAGTTATAGCCCCAGTGAAGGAAGCCCTTTAGGTTATACTTATACATCTGAAGCCCCATAATTCTTGTGCGAAGGGAGGGCATCGCGATATATCTGTTCGAACGGCGGCCGGCACCGCAGCAGTAGTAAACCCAGGGGTCTTTAATATTACGCTCCAAGAA
>CAZRUB010000068.1:3299-7481 GCA_964603185.1 uncultured Ruminococcus sp. | reverse complement strand
GTATGTATGTATGTCGATTATAGAGGCTTATCACTTTTCTGTCAACCCCTTTTTTATTTTTTTCAATATTTCTATCAGTTTAGCATATTTTATCACAAACGAGCTTTCTTGTCAATATTTTGATAGAAAAAAGTTAAACGGGTGGAGCAGAGCCCCACCCCTACGGCTAAAGGCGTCTTTTGGCTCCCTTGTGTAAAGGGAGCTATCGCGAAGCGACTGAGGGATTGTAAAAATCCGAATTAATCATTATTTACTCAAAGAGAAGGCTTTAAACGGGCGGATAATATCCGCCCCTACGGAGCGCCGACGAGGCGGCGCACTCTTTAAAGGCGCAAGAGTCCGTAAGGGATTTTATGCTCCGAAAATTTATTCGCGGCATTTCCGCTGATTTTCAGCGTGATTTCGTTCATTCCGCTTTTTAAGTAAGGCGAAATATAAAATTCATGCTCATTCCACAGGCTGAAGCCCGCATAGCTTCCGTTAACAAAGCACTCCGCCATTTCGTCCGCGCGAAGCCTTATCCAAAGGTTCTCCCCGCTCCCCGAGAATTCTCCCCGATAAAGCTTTACAAAGCTTTCATCATCCTCAAAAGTAAGCTTAAAATCCACGTCGACGCAGCGCTTTTCCGACTCTGCGGGATAGCAGGACTCCTCCTCGCTCAGGAAAATCAGCCGACTTTCGCGCCTTTTAAGCTTCAAATCAAACAAGGTTTTGCCGTCCTTTGCATGTGAGCGAACGGCATTTACCGTACCTCGCCACAAATCAAAGCTTATAACGGCGCCGCGGCCTTCGATTGCCGCCTTTGCCTCTATCGTTTTTTCGCCCTCGTTCACCAAAAACCACATTTTCACGCCGTTTTTCACTATCACGCTTACCCTAAGGTCTCCCGTATTTTTCCCGTCGGCATATATATCGCGATAATCCAAATCCTCGGCTTTTGCGATATGCTTCATTTCGGGAAACATATTTTTACGGTCGTTAACCACGTATTCGTAAGAATTTTCGCCGATTGTAAGGCGCCCGTCACGATACATTTCGGGCTTGACGAAGCCGTACGGCACGTAATTAAATTCAATTTGATTTTGATAAAACGAAGCGACCTCATCGGACGGAACATTTCGGTTTTCGCACATAACGCACACTTTAGCGGTATTTGCCGAGTGCGACATGATATACGAAATTCTCTTTATATAGGTGCTTACCGTGTCAAAATGCTCCCACCAAATGTTGTTGGGGCCCACATCCGGCGGCCTTTCGTCCTTCCTCCGCCCTCTTATGCTGTAATAAAATGCGTGAGGTATGAATAAATTAACGCCGCGCACGCCCAGCCAATCGGTAAACCACTTCAAATCGCCGCCGGTAAAATACCACGGGATTTTTTCACGGCAGCACGCGCCGTAGCACTCATTGGAATTACGCTCCGCTCCCAAAATCCTCGCGGAATCCGACGAGCATTTGGCCTGCACGCTTTCATCACCCGAAAGAGCTCCGCCCTCGGGCGATACGCGGCGAAGAACCAAGTCCTGCCCCGGTATGCCGAAAAACCTTTCGCACTCAATATCGTCCGCGCGGTGGGGGTGCCCCATAAGATGAATGCCGTGAGATACGCACCATTTCGAAAGACTGTTATAGTAAACCTCGCACTCACGTTCGAAAACCAGCTTTTTATAGATTTTTACGGTTTCGTTTTCCTCACCCGTAAAAAGCCCCGAAAGCTCGGGCAGCTTGCCGCCGCGGTCTGTCAAAAGCTTTTCGAAATCCCATGTCCACACGTGGCACGTCGGGCGCGCTATACGCCCCAAAAGCTCCGGCTCATCGGTGAAAAATCCGATTACGGTATTGCCGAAATATTCCTTTAAGCAGTCATAGTATCTTTCATGCGTCAGCCTTATAAAGGTATTTACGGAGTCCTCCGACAGTAAATCCGCCGCCGCCGGCGCGTCGGGCTGGCCGTCATCCTCACCGAAATGCACGCCCCTTATTCTTCCGTTCGTATTCTTCTGCACAAGATATTTCCCGTCGTCAGTTTTCGCAATCAGCCTCCCCTCCTCGGGGTTATCCGTTAAATACAGCCCTTGAGCGGCATACCTCGGATTTTCCTTGACAACCATGCCGTGAGCACTGCCGGAGGGATACATCGCCTCATCGTACAGTACGATTTTCATATCGAGTGCCGATGCGGCTTCGATTGCGGTTTTTATGTAATGCATGAACTCATCCGAAAGATATGAAAGCGTTTTCGGAATGCCCATTCTGGGGTGCAGGACAACGCCGTATACTCCCTTTTCCGCGAAATCCTTCAATTGTTTTTTTATTTCATCATCGCTTAATTCATCGTTCAGAAACCAAAACGGAATCGGGCCGTACTCGCGCGGAGGATTTTTTATTTTCTCAATCAGCTCAGTTATTTTCATAGCAGTGTATCACCGTATTACTTAAGATATAAAGTAAATTCTATTTCCTTTGCGTATATGGAATCCTCGGGAAGCACGCCTGCATAGCCGCAGCCCACACCGGCCACGCGATAGTCCGCTCTCACGTTGGTGTATCCGTTCGGGACAAGCTCATCGGTGTGCTTTGCGTTTTCAAGCGCGTCCGCGTCATAAAGCGAAACGTTGATTTCCATTTTATCCTCCGCCCACACCTCAAGTCCGGTCGGGAACGAGAGCTTCTTCACGCCGTAATGATTTCCGTGCTCCTGAGGATAGGGGTACGGCACGTATTCATTCGCGGCGGTCGATGTGTAAAGCCCGTATCTTGCGTGAAGCTTCATATCGGAATAGCACTCATACGGCCCCATTCCGTAATACGTAAATTCCGAATTGTTGACCTTAAGCTTAAAGTCATAGCCAAGCCTCGGAAGCGAGGTTTTAAACTCATTCTTCACGTTGCAGCTTGTGTCTATTTTTACGGTTCCGTCCGTATAGAATGTGTATTTCTGCGAAAATCTCAAATAAGGTACTCTCGAAACGCCGCCGATTGAGCCTTCAACTGTTATTTCGCCGTCCTTAACCTCGCACGAATAAATCTTCGTGTGCGAGCGGTTCATGTTCTCGGATACCTCGGCATCTTCCTTTAAGAACCAAATTCTTCCTCTGCCTCCGTCATGGTCAAAGCCTGCCCTGAATGCGCCGAGAGCAATGGGCGATGCAAGGTTTTCGATACCGTTTTTCACAAAGCTTGTTATCATCCCCTTGTATTTTGAGAAGGTATACGAAAATCCGCTTCCGGATATAACTATTTCATCCTCGCCGCAGTCGTTTATTTTTATTTTGCTTCCGTGACGTATCGCTTCTGTTTTAAAGCCCGGTAAATCAAAGGACTTCATTGCCTTTTCCTCGCCGTTTTTCTCCAGCGTCAAAACAAGATGTGCGCCGTAGGTGCATTTCCCTTCCGTTGCGAACGGTATCTCCACGCTTGTGCTTTCGTGCGGTGCCGCCTTAAGCAAAACGCTTCTTTTCTCCGTTATAACGCCGTCAACCTCCAGCATAATGCTTGCCTCAAGCTCCGACAAGTCCGTATGGCTGTGACGGTTTGTCACGGTCAGCACATTGCCGTCCAACTCCGCCTTAATGTATGCGAACGCATATTTCATGTTAAGTGCGCCGGTCTTTATGCTTCTGTCATGAAACACAATTCCGTCCGCGCAACGCTTCCCGTCATTGATTTCTTCCCCGAAATCTCCGCCGTAGCGCAAAACGCCCTTATCCAAAATGCCGTGATCCGCCCACTCCCAAACGGAGCCGCCCATGGCACGCTTATTGGCATAAAACTTATCAACGTATTTATCTATCATGCCGGGGCCGTTACCTCTTGCGTGAGCGTATTCAATGGCATAATAAGGCCTTTTGTCGTCCTTGGCAAGCTCCTTATCCACATCCGAAAGTCCCTGATACATTCTGCATCTGATATCTGTATCGCAGGCATCGTCAATAACCCTTGCGCGCTCATAAAACACCGGTCTTGTTTTATCGCGTTTATGTCCGTAGGCTAACATCGCATCGAAGTTTATACCGTAGCAGGACTCGTTTCCGCATGACCACATAATAACCGACGCGTGGTTTTTGTCACGCTCCATCAAGCGCTCCATTCTGTCGATGAACATTCCCTGCCATTCTTCCCTTTCGCACGGCCAGCTTCCGTCCTGAACAAAATTCGAGGAATTATCGCCCGCATGCTTCG
>CAZRUB010000068.1:0-3289 GCA_964603185.1 uncultured Ruminococcus sp. | reverse complement strand
GCCGTGGCTTTCCATATCGGCCTCGGATATGACGTAAAAGCCCAGCTCGTCTGTCATATTCAAGAATTCCGGATTGGGCGGATAGTGACTGGTACGTATCGAATTGATGTTTAAGCTTTTCATCAAAAGAAGCTCGGAATAAAGCTCTCGCTCGGTCTGGTAATATCCTGTTTTAGAGTTCGTGTCATGGTGGTTTATTCCCATAATCTTTATGGGTGAGCCGTTAATCAAAACCTCGCCCTCGTCGTTTATCTTGATTTCTCTCATTCCGACCTTGAACGGAATAAATTCACCCTCTTTTTCAACAACCACGGTATATAAATACGGCTTTTCCGCGCTCCACAAAACGGGGCTTTCAACGCTCTTGCCCAGGAAATTTCCCTCGCTGTCGTAAATGCCGTAATTCTCCTCCGATACCTCGATTTTCTTTGTATCCGCCTTTATTTCGATATCCTTTGCGTGTCCGTGAGCGCGGCTCAAAAGATAAACATCCCTGAAAATTCCGTTCATCCACAGGCAGTCCTGATCCTCAAGATATGTGCCTATACACCACTTTAACACCTTCACCGAAAGCGTATTCGTTCCGTTTTTCACGAAGCGGCTTATATCAAATTCCGCCTGCATTCTTGAGCCCTGACTGTAACCGACATAATTGCCGTTTACATACAAAAACAGGCAGCTTGACACGCCTTCGAAAACTATATAGGTTTCGCGCTTCGCCCAATCGTCGCATATTTCAAACTCTCTTTCGTACACACCGCACGGATTATCGTCCGGAACAAAAGGCGGGTCAACCGGGAAGGGATAATTCGTATCCGTGTACATATTTCTGTCATAGCCTTCCGTCTGCCAGCAGGATGGTACCCTTATTCTGTCGGAAAAGCTTATATCCAAAACATTCTCGGGCACATCGTATTCGCGCTCGAAATATTTAAATTCCCACATACCGTTTAAGAGCCGATAATAAGCCGAGGCTTCCTTTTTGCCCCTCAGCGCCTTCTCACGGCTTTCGTACGGAATGTAGTAGCTTCTTTGTTTTTCGCGGTTTTCCTGAATTTTGTCCGGTCTTTCATAAATTCTCTGTTTCATATTTTACCCCTCACTTTTTGTTATTTTATTATGTCTTCGGTTCTTATTCTGTATATATGGCGATGCCCCTCATGCACGGAATCAAAGGAAATCATCGATCCGTCACGGCTCCATCTTGGGTGAAGGTCACACCGAACATCCTCGCAGGGAAGCATTCGGAGCTTCTGTGAAGCGATATCCGCCAAGGGAATTCTCTCATCCGTTACGGTATCGTATAAGGAAAGTCTTATATAGCCGTCGCTCTGAGGATAGGTGTCGTTCAAAACATAACGCTTATTCGGAGAAAAGCTTACATGTCCGTTTCGGCCTATCAGCTCCTTGTCCTCAAAAAGCGTGTATTCCTTTGTTTTGTCCTTCAGTAAATAAAAATCAAGCTTGTCAGCCCCCTCCGGCTTTGACCATATCAGCACATTTTCACTGTCGCGCCAATGAAGGTGGGAGCCGGAATGCGACAACAGAACAAAAGGCTCGCTTCCGTCACTGTTTACGGTTACGGTGAAGGTAACATATATTGTGTTTGCCCCGGAATCCGCGCGACCGCGAAACAGGATAAGCATTCTGCTTCCGTCGGTATTCAAATTAACGTGATTCACCGTGTATTTCATTTGCCGCTCGCTGTCTTTCATATAAGGCTCGCAAAGATTAAAAAGCTCATCCGTGGATATAATAAGCTTCGTCGCGCCGGTTTCCAAATCCACGCGCCAAATCCCGTCCTCTAAAGGGTGTGGGTCGCTTGCGAATCGATCGCTTATTCCCGCATAGCCATAGCCGGGCCTCAGCCAATAAACCCTTGAAAAATTAATCGCAACGGCAAATGAGCCGTCCTGAGAAACGTTTGCCAGCGCCATCGGCAGTATCTTTTTCTCTCCGGTTTTCACATCTTGGATTACCGCACTGAAGCGCTCACATAAATTCTCGTCGCCGTAAACCGAGTTGTATATTATCTTATCGTTGGGATACTTCGGGTGCCACTGAAGCAACGACCCTTGCTGCCAATTCCACGCATATGTTTTGGCAAGCGGGATAAAGGTGTTATCGTAAAGTCTTATCACGCCTATCTCCGCGCCGTCCGTTGCCGCCTGCATACGGTCGCAAAATTCCGTTCTGTGGCAAAGGTGATATTCATTATCGGCCGAAAACGGCTGAATATCGTAATATCCGAAAAAATTCTGCTTTGGTTCACGCGTAATTCTTTCTATGGGCACAAATTGATTTTTGATAGGTCTCATGGTTGCTCCCCCTTTTTAATTTTTCCCTTTAAGGAAATTTTGTCTGTCGGCCTTCCGAGTTTATTTCGCAAAAAGCACGCAGATACTTTGATTATAATCTATTTCGTTTTTTTGTCAATAAATTCTGCATTCTTTCTTCAAAATTACTATATTTTTTCTACAAATTAACAACTTTATTCCATGTTTTAAATTCCGTCGATTGTGACTTTTGCAAAACATTAAAACTAAAGATAATCGTCTCTTCGTTCAGCATAGCCTAATGATAATAGGCGCACACAAAAAAGAACCGCTTAAAAAGCGGTTCTTTTCATATAGCATTAACCCTTTACGCCAACCTTGTCGACGCTCTCGATGAAATATTTCTGCGCGAATGCGAAAACAATTACCATGGGAAGCACAACCAAAAGTGCCGCCGCATTTAAGATATAGCTCGTATTCATATCCGTACTGTCAAAGAATGTAACCGAAAGCTCCGAATATTTCGTCATCAACGTAAGCGAAAGCGGTCTCGCTTTGTTCGCCGAGGTAAACAATGTCGATGTTACGAAATAGTCATTCCAGTGCCATACTATGGAGAAAAGGAATACTACAAGCGCGGAGGAAAGCGCATTCGGCGCCATTATCCTGAGGAAGGTTCCGAAGGGGCCGCATCCGTCGATATATGCCGCTTCCTCCAATTCCTTACTCATACCGCGGAAGAACTGTCTGAAAATGTAGATAAACAGGCCTCCTCTTAAGCCGACGCCCAAGATTGAGGGAATCCACATCGTCCAAGATGTTCCGATCAGGTTGATGCTCAAATCCTTTCCGGCGAAGAGCGATGCAACCTTCAAAATCTTAAAGAAATCAAACTTTCTGTATATCATAAAGAGTGATACAAGATATGTCTGCGGAGGGATAATCATCGTTAAAATAACCAATCCGAAAAGCAATCCTCTTCCCTTAAACTTAAACCTTGCAAATCCGTATCC
>CAZRUB010000067.1:0-7489 GCA_964603185.1 uncultured Ruminococcus sp. | reverse complement strand
ATTCAACGTTTCCCAATCTCCCCGACTCCAGGCAACCTCAATGGCATGACGGATTGCACGCTCCACCCTGGAGGAGGTTGTTTTGTGCCTTTTCGCCACCTCCGGATAAAGCTGCTTTGTAACCGCGTTTATCATTTCGTTGTCCTTGATTGTCATAAGGATTGCGTCGCGCAGATACTGATAGCCCTTAATATTCGCGGGAACGCCCACGTTATGTATTACGTTCGTAACGCGGATTTCCATTTCCTTTGACGTATTGTCGCCGTTAAGCTTTTTCATCTCTCCGCCGTTTGCTTTGATGCCCTCCGAGCGGCAAAGCATTTTTATTCTGTCGAAAAGCATTTCGTATGACGCGGGCTTCACCATATAATAATCCGCACCGTAGGAAGCTACCATTCCCGATACATGCTCCTGCGAGAGGGCCGAGAGTACAACCACGACCGGGCGCTTAATCCCGGTATACATATGCATGGCCTTCAAAACGCCTATTCCGTCAAGAACGGGCATAACAATATCGAGAATGACCGCATCCGGCGAAAGGGCGTTTATTTTTTCAAGACCGTCCTTCCCGTCGAAGGCGGTGCCCACAATTTCGATTTCCCGCTCACCGCTTTTTTGAAGATGGCTTTTTATCCCGTCGGAAACCTCCTTGTTATCATCGACTATAAGTACTTTAATTGAATCGTTCATTTTTATTCTCCTTTATTTTACGTTTTTGCAGCTTATTGTTACCGACAATTATATTTTACCATAAATTTACAATTATTGCAATAGTTTTTCTATTTTTTTCCAGTTTTTTTGTCGACTCTTTTCGACTTATGGGTTGTAAAAAGCCAAATTTTGTGATATAATAATTTATGTTCGCGGTCGGGGCCCAATGTTTTTCCGCAGTATCGGCCGCAAAAAACAAAAAAGGGGAAAATGCATCTTGAAATATCTTTTACCGTTTTTCAAAAAATATCGGCTTCATTCGATTTTTGCACCGCTATTTAAAATGCTGGAGGCAACGTTTGATCTTTTCGTGCCGTTGGTCGTCGCGGATATAATCAACGTGGGAATTACCGAGGGGGATACGACATACATTCTTTTGCGCTTCGGGATTTTGCTTCTGTTGGCGATCTTGGGAATTTTATCAAGCTTTACAGCGCAGTTTTTTGCCGCAAAGGCCGCAACAGGCACCGCATCGGGCTTAAGGCATGAGCTTCTTTCGCACATACAGAAGCTGGACTTCGCAGCCCTTGATAAAATAGGCTCCTCCACGCTCATAACAAGGATGACCGCGGATATAAATCAGGTTCAAAACGGGCTTAATTTGTTTTTAAGGCTGTTTTTAAGAAGTCCGTTCATCGTATTCGGCGCCATGATAATGGCATTTACGATTGATTTCAACACGGCGCTTATTTTCGTCGGCGTAATTCCCGTGCTTTTCGTCATAGTGTTCGGGATTATGTTCATCACCAAGCCGCTTTACAAAAGGCAGCAAGCAAGGCTCGACGACGTTACCACCTCGGTAAAGGAAAACCTGACGGGTGTTCGCGTTATACGTGCCTTCGCCCGAGAGGAGAGCGAAAACAAAGCATTCAAGGCTGTTTCCGACGCGTTGTGCCGCATACAACTCACGGTCGGCAAAATCAGTGCGCTTATGAATCCTTTGACCTACGTTACCGTAAATATAGGTATAATTTTGATTTTATGGGTCGGCGCGCAAAGGGTTGATTACGGAACGCTTTTATCGGGTGACGTTATTGCACTTGTTAACTATCTTTCGCAGATTTTGGTTGAGCTTGTAAAGCTTGCAAACCTGATAGTCGTTTTGAGCAAGTCCGTAGTAAGCATGGGACGCATCGGGCAGGTGCTTGACACCGTGCCGAGCATGAGCTACGGAGGCGAGGAGTCGGACGCTCGGGCGGAAATCGCCGTAAGGTTCGATAACGTATCTCTTCGCTATCCCGGCGCGGCGGCAGACTCAATCTCCGACATAAGCCTGGAGGTTAAGCGCGGCGAAACCGTGGGTATTATAGGGCCTACGGGAAGCGGAAAAACCGCCCTTATAAGCCTTATTGCAAGGTTTTACGATGCAACAAGCGGCAGTGTTACGCTTTTCGGACGCGATATAAAGGAATGGTCAAGCTCGGCGCTTAAGAAACGGGTTACGGTTGTTATGCAAAAATCGGCCTTCCTTTCGGGAACCGTGCGTTCGAACCTTCTTATGGGGAAAAAGGACGCCTCGGAGCTTGATATGTGGAACGCGCTTCGGCTGGCTCAAGCGGAGGATTTCGTTAAGGAGCGCGGCGGCTTGGATTCATCGATAGAGCAGGGCGCAGGAAATCTTTCCGGCGGTCAGAGGCAGCGCCTTTCCATTGCGAGGGCTCTTATCGCCGAGCCGGAAATACTTATTCTCGACGACAGCTCCTCCGCTCTTGACTACGCCACCGACCTTGCACTGCGCCGAGGCTTGAAAACGCTTCCGGAGAAAACCACCGTTTTCATCGTAAGCCAGCGCGCGGGCACGCTTATGCATTGCGATAAAATTTTTGTTCTTGACGACGGAATGTTAACCGCATCGGGCACACATTCCGAGCTTATGGCAAGCTCGGAGCTTTATCGCGAAATTTATGAAAGTACATCCGGAAGGGAGGGCGAATGAGATGAAAAGGCTTAATATTAAACGCATTTTTTCCTATCTTAAGCCCTATACGTTTTTCGTTTTTGCAAGCATAATATTTGCCGCCGCCTCGTCCGTTTGCCAGCTTGCCGTTCCGATTTTTTCGGGCAAGGCGATCGACTTTATGCTTTCGGAGGGAAATGTAAATCTTCTCGGCGTTATGCATTTTATAGTGTATATTGCCGCTGCCGCCGTTCTCGGCGCCGTTTCCCAGCAGCTTTTGGCGATGTGCAACAACCGCATAACCTATTCCGTATCGCGGGACTTGAGAGGCAGGCTTACCGAAAAGCTTCACAGGCTTCCCTTGTCCTTTCTGGACACACATCCCTCCGGCGACCTTTTGGCCAGAATGATAACGGATGTTGACACCTTTGCCGACGGAATGCTTATGGGCTTTACCCAGCTTTTCACGGGAATAATCACGATAATCGGCACTCTTCTGATAATGCTTTATTATAACGCCGTTATTACGCTGATTGTTGTTGTTTTGACGCCGCTGTCGCTTTTCACCGCATCCTTTATCGCCTCCAAAACCCATCGCTATTTCACCGACCGGGCGGCGGTTCGCGGTGAAGAAACCGCACTTATAAACGAAATCATCGATTCTCAGCGCTTAATTTCCGCCTATCGGTATTCCGATGAAATTATGGAGCGCTTCGATGCCGTTAACCAAAGACTTGAGGATGCCTCCTTTAAGGCAACCTTCTTTTCAAGCCTCACAAACCCCACCACTCGTCTTGTAAACAACCTTGTTTACGCCGCGGTTAATCTTGTCGCCGCACTTTTCGGCGTAAGCTACGGTCTTTCAATCGGTAAAATCAGCGTATTTTTAAGCTATGCCAGCCAATACGCAAAGCCCTTTAACGAAATCAGCGGCGTTGTGACCGAGCTTCAGAATGCCGCCTCATCCGTAAAGCGTGTGCTTGAGCTTCTTGACGAAAAGGAAGAGGAGCCCGATGACGAAAATGCTTTGGAGCTTACGGGGGCTTCGACAGTTTCGTTCAACGATATTTCATTCAGCTATGTAAAGGAGCGTCCGTTGATACGGGACATATCGCTTAATGTGAAAAAGGGTCGCCGCGTTGCCATTGTCGGCCCCACGGGATGCGGAAAAACCACGCTCATAAATCTTCTCATGCGCTTTTACGATGTTGATTCCGGTGAAATTTGCATAGACGGAGTAAGCGTAAAGGACATAACCAGAAGCTCGCTTCGAAAAAGCTTCGGAATGGTGCTTCAGGACACCTGGTTAAAATCCGGCACGATAAAGGAAAACATTGCCTACGGCAAGCCGAACGCGACGGATGAGGAAATTATAAACGCGGCAAAAACCGCACACGCACATTCCTTTATCAAGCGCTTGCCCGATGGCTATAACACCCGTGTGAGCGAAAACGGCGACAATTTGTCGGCCGGTCAAAGACAACTTTTATGCATTGCGCGCGTTATGCTCTGCCTTCCGCCCATGCTTATCCTGGATGAGGCCACCAGCTCCATCGATACGCGCACCGAAATAAAAATTCAAGCGGCATTTTCCGAGCTTATGAACGGAAGAACAAGCTTTATTGTTGCCCATCGCCTGTCAACAATACGCGAAGCCGATATAATTCTGGTTATGAAGGAGGGGAGTGTTATCGAGCAGGGAACGCATGTCGAGCTTCTGGAAAAAGGCGGATTTTACTCACAACTTTACTACAGTCAATTTGCTTCGGCAGAATAAAAGGGAGTGTTAAAAAATGACAAAAACAACAAAAACAACAAAAACAACAAAAACAAAAAAAATCGTAATCACATCGCTTCTTGCGGCCTTCACTTGTGTCGCAACCATGCTGATCAAAATTCCGTCTCCGCTTCAGGGTTATATTAACCTCGGTGACTGTGCGGTTCTTCTCTCCGGCTTCATGCTTTCGCCGCTTTACGGCTTTTTTGCCGCAGGCCTGGGCTCCGCGATGGCGGATATATTTTCCGGATATGTGATGTATGCGCCGGCAACCTTCGTCATAAAGGGGGTTATGGCACTAATTTGCTCCGCCTCGGTCGTGCTTTCCGAGAAGAAGCTCGGTAAGACCGTGTCGAAAATAATTTTCGGCGCACTTGCGGAAACATTCATGATTCTGGGCTACTATGTTTTTGAGGGCTTCATGTACGGCTTCGTTGCTTCTGCGGTTAACATCCCGTCGAACGCCGTGCAGGGTGCGGTCGGATTGATTCTGGGAATTATACTTTCGAGGCTTTTCGAAAAGCACAAAATATTTTGACAAAAAAGCCGCTCACTCTATCGGTGTGAGCGGCTTTTTTATATCGATTTATCTTGACAAAGCCCATATGTAATGCTATACTGTAGGTGTATTATTATCACATTGTGATAAAACGAGGAGGGTTTAATATGCTGGAGGCAAGGAACAAAAAATTTTATCTTGACGGCAAGGAATTCAGAATAAAAAGCGGCGCGTTTCACTATTTTCGCGCACTTCCCGAATATTGGGAGGATATACTTAAGAAAATCAAGGCGGCGGGGCTCAACACCGTCGAAAGCTACACCTGCTGGAATTTGCATGAACCGCACAAGGGTGAGTTTAATTTTTCCGGAATGCTTGATTTGGAGCGCTTTATAGAAACCGCGGACAAGGTGGGGCTTAAGGTAATATTAAGAACGGGCCCCTTCATCTGTGCTGAGTGGGAAAACGGAGGTATCCCCGCATGGCTTTTAAAGCGTGAGCTTAACGTTACCTTCAGATGCAATACGCCGGAATACTTGGGGTACCTACGCGATTGGTTTTCCGTGTTGCTGGGAAAAATCCGCCCGCACCTTGATACAAACGGCGGAAATGTTATCGCCCTTGCGGTTGAAAACGAATACGGCTCCTTCGGGGACGATTTTTCCTATCTTGCCGAGGTGGAAAAAATTTATCGTGATAACGGGATTGACTGTATGCTCGTTGCGGCGGACGGAAGCTCCGAATACTATCTTTCCACGGGCAGAAGCGGCAACCACATTATCGCGGGAACCGATTTCGGCGGCAACGGAACGATAGAAAGGCTTAACAATGTGGATGTTTACGATAAGGATGCGCCTTATTTCGCGCTTGAGTATTGGGCGGGCAATTTTACGGACTGGGGCTTTCCTCAGTGCACCCATGATGACATAACGCACACAAAAACCACAATGAAGCTCTTTAACGATACGGGCGCAAGCTTCAATATTTATATGCTTTTCGGCGGAACGAACTTCGGCTTCTTAAACGGTGCGCAGTGTAACAGCGGCGGCTATAAGCCCGTCACCACAAGCTATGATTACGATGCGGCCATAACCGAATGGGGCGGTTATACCGAAAGATACTTTGTAATAAAGGGGGACGACGAAACGCCCGTTCCGCCCTCTCCCGTGCTTCAAAATATAGGTGAGGTTCGACTTACTAAATCCGCCTCCCTTTGGGATAATTTAAATATCGGCAAAAGCTTTAAAACCGTTGCGATTAAACCCATGGAGGAATTCGACCAAAGCTACGGCTTCATCCTCTATAAAAAGGTGATGGACTACAACGGCGAGGTTAATTGCATTAAGATGACCCATATCCGTGACAGAGCGCATGTTTTCGTTAACGGTGAGCTTAAGGCCGTATGCACGCGGGGTACAAGCTCCGACAAGCCGGTATTTTTGGATGAGAAGCTTAAAAAGGGCGACGTTATCGAGATTCTTGTTGAAAACATGGGCAGAGTTTGCTTTGGAGAGGAAACCTATCTGGGCGACCGTAAGGGCATTACCGAGAGTGTTGTTTTAACCTGGCATGACGGAACCAACTTCGGAAATCCCGGCAAAACCACCTTCAACTGGGAGGTTACGACCCTTGAAATGGAAGATATTTCGTCTGTTTCGTATAAAGAGGGCACGGACGAAAGGCTTCCCGCGTTTTTCCGCGGCACCTTCCGTGCGAAAAACAAGAATTCCTGCTTCGTGCACTTTGACAACTTCAAAAAAGGCGTTATCTGGGTGAACGGCTTTAACTTAGGCCGCTATTGGGAAATCGGCCCGTTGGAGGCACTCTACATCCCCGGCGTACTTTTAAAGGAAGATGAAGAAAACGAAATCGTAATTTTCGAAACGGACGGCCTTCGCGGCGAGCCCGCGGTTACGATTTCCGATGTGTGCGGAATACCCAACCATCACGAGGAAATCATTGTAAAATAAGTCTACGTAAAAAAGCTCTTCCGAGCGGAACCGCACGGAAGAGCTTTTTCTTTTTTTGTTATTTGAGTTCCCTTGCGCCGTCGCCTATATCGAAGATATAGAACGATGCTTCGTAGCCTATTTTTTCCTTGTAAATTTTTCCGACGGTTTCTATGAAACTGTCTATAGCGTCGTTTTTAACGATGCTTACCGTGCAGCCGCCGAAGCCGCCGCCCGTCATTCTGCTTCCGATAACCCCGGGAACGCTTTGCGCCGTTTCAGCAAGCGTATCGAGCTCAATTCCCGTAACCTCATAATCGTCTCTTAAAGATACATGAGAAGCATTCATCAGCTCACCAAACAGCTTGACATCATTCTTCTGCAGCGCATCTACTGCCTTAATGGTTCTCTGATTCTCATAAACGGCATGCTTTGCACGCTTCTGGCATACATCATCCTTGATTGCACCCTTATACTGTTCAAACTGCTCTTCACTTAAATCACCAAGTGAATTGATACCGATAACCTCACCAATCTGCGCTAATGCACTCTCACATTCGCTGCGTCGCTCATTGTATTTAGAATCACCAAGTCCACGCTTCTTGTTACTGCAGGAAATAACAATCTTAGCCTGCTCAAGCTTAATCGGTGCATAC
>CAZRUB010000066.1:7193-7607 GCA_964603185.1 uncultured Ruminococcus sp. | reverse complement strand
TTACGTTGAGGATAAGCATGCCGGAACTATGGATATGACGAAGGATCCTTGCTCCGTAAGATATATCGAGGGCTTTTCTCCCATCCATGATATAGAAAGACTTCCCGAGGCTTTCCGTGAAAAAAGAAACAGTTGTCACTACAATTCTCATCCCTTCCTTGTGGACGACTTTGTCCGTGCGGTTAAGGAGGATAAGCTTCCTCCCAACAACGCATGGGATGCGGCACGTTACATGATTCCCGGCCTCATGGCTCATGAATCGGCAATAAAAGGCGGCGTTCTTTTGGATGTTCCGGATTTCGGCGATGCTCCTAAAAGCTTTACAAGACTTTACGAATAATTTACAAGCTTTAGCAAAAACCGACCTGTGATAACACTCACGGGTCGGTTTCTTGTTTGTATTTTTTATTAAAG
>CAZRUB010000066.1:0-7183 GCA_964603185.1 uncultured Ruminococcus sp. | reverse complement strand
CGCCGGCATCGCCGAGGCCGGGAACGATATAGCACTTTTCGTTCAGCTTTTCATCCTGCGCTCCGATATAGATATCCACATCGGGGTGAGCCTCCGAAAGGGCTTTAACCCCCTCGGGAGCGGCAATGAGGCACATGAATTTAATCTTTTTCGCACCTCTCTGCTTAATAAAATCAATTGCGGCAACCGCGCTTCCGCCGGTTGCAAGCATCGGGTCAACCACTATAACGGTTCTTTTATCGATTTCCGTGGGCAGCTTGCAATAATATTCCACCGGCTTATGGGTTTCGGGATCCCTGTAAAGGCCGACATGTCCTACCTTTGCGGAGGGGATGAGGCTTAAAATCGCGTCAACCATACCCAATCCCGCACGGAGAATCGGAACAACCGCAACCTGCTTTTCAACCTCTTTTCCGTTAGCCTCCGCAATGGGGGTTTCAACCTTAATATCCTTAAGAGGCAAATCCCTTGTCGCCTCATAGCCCATAAGAAGAGCTATTTCGTTTGCAAGGAACCTGAATTCCTTGACCGATGTTTCTTTCTTCCTCAGAATCGTTATTTTGTGCTGTATCAGAGGATGATCCATGATTGTAATTTTTGCCATTTTCTTTTCTTCCCTTCGTTTTTTTATTTAATTTTTTAACCTGCATAAAATAAGCCTTCAAGGTAATACGACAATTGCTCTCCGTTGACCTTGCCTTCGTCGTCTACATATATCCAGCCGCTGTCACCGCTTCCGGTTTCGATGTAAATCCAGTGCTCCAAATCGGTTTTTACTATTTTACCGGTATATCCGGGTGTCAGCGAAATATTGGGGTGCTCGGAATCGCTTATCGGACTTTCCGTCTCCTTCACAACCGTGAAATCCGAGTAGCCGCCGATTGTGTAGTAATCCCCGTCCGTTGCTTCAAGCCTCATTTTATCGTTTATTTTATACTGCTTTCTTATAAGCATTGTATGAACGAACTGCACGCCGATGTTTGCGGTTATCGTTCCGTCCTGATTAACGCTTACCGCGCCCCATTCATCTCCTATGGGCGTTGCGTCCGTCCGCACGGAAAGACTGCCCGCGGTTTTTATGCGCCCCATAAGATACAGATAATTTCCGGTATAGCGATACACCGCCAGCGACATATTGCCGTAATTCACCTCGGAAACGGCGATTTCCTTATATTCATCGTCCTTATCTATATCTATTATATAATACCTGTTGTATTCGGTATCGCATTCTCCGCCTATTGCGGAAACCCCGTTTACCGAAAGCATATATCCCGTTTCGTTGGCCGATACCTTCACCGCATCATTCGCTCCGTCCGAATCCAAATCGCGCTCGAACTCCTTAACGATATTGGGATAATAAGAAAGCATCATTTGCGCGTTGAGCCGCGACGCACCGGATAACATAACCGCCGCCTGCCCCCTTGTGAGCAGCTCTCCCGGGCGAAAGCTTTTATCCTCAAAGCCGTTTACAAGCCCCGCCGCCGCCGCGGCTCCGACCATTTCCTTGTTTCCTATAAGCTCATTATCGGAAAAATCAGCTTCCCCGGCAGAAAGCTGAAGCGCACGGCTCATCCATACCGCCGCTTCCTCACGCGTTATATCCTTCACCGGTTCAAAGCTTTCGCCGTATTCCTCCGTGAAAATCACCGTTCCGTAGGCTTTCTTTATATAATAACAGCTCCATCTGTCCTTCGAAACATCCGAAAACGGGGAAGAGGCGTCTCCCTCCTCCGCCGCGGGAGGATTTTCGAGCACGCTCCTTTCATCCGAATCCTTGCATGCGGAAATAAGAAGCATTTTCAAAAACTGTTCCCTTGTCACATATGCATCAGGATTAAAATTGCCCGCACCGTCGCCGGCGATAACTCCCTTAACGGTAAGCTCCTCAATATAATCCTTCGCCCAATGACCTTCCGTGTCCTTGAAAATTGCCGCAAACGAGGCATTTGTCAAAAGTATCGATATCGCCAAAACAATCGCCGATATTTTCCTCATTCAAATCCGTCCTCTCTATCCTTTATAGCATTCCAAATACTTGATAATCGCTTCCAGCTGCTCCGCGTCATAATATTCTATTTCTATTTTTCCGCCCTTTTTCCTTTCCTCCAGCTTAACCTTCGTTCCCAGCCTGTCGGAAAGGTTCTTTTCCAGGTCCTTCACCTCGGGCGTTTTCTCCTTTTTTTTCGGCGTCGGCTTCTGCCTTTCGGCATTCATTGCCGCCGCCAGTGCTTCGGCGCTTCTTACGGTAAGCTCCTCGGAAATTATTCTTTCCGCCAAGCTTACCTGCTTAGCCTCATCCTTCACCATCAAAACCGCCTTGGCATGGCCGAAGGAAAGCTTTTTTTCCGTCAAAAGCGTCCTTATTTTATCGGGAAGAGCCAAAAGCCTTAAGGAGTTTGCAACCGCACTGCGGCTTTTTCCGACCTTTCGGCTTACCTCTTCCTGAGTAAGGCCGTGTTCGTCAATCAGGCGCTTATATCCCATTGCTTCTTCTATCGGGTCAAGATCCGCTCTTTGAAGATTTTCTATCAGCGAAACCTCCAGCTCCTCCAACGACGAAAAATCGACTATTCTTACGGGCACCTTTTCGATTCCCGCCATTTTGGCCGCTCTCCAACGCCTTTCTCCGGCTATTATGGAATAAAATCCGTTGCCCGAGTCCTTTACCGTTATCGGCTGAAGCACGCCGTAGCGCTTCACCGATTCGGCCAGGGCGCAAAGTTCCTCCTCATCGAAATTTTTTCTCGGTTGCTCCCTGTTCGGCTCCACAAATGCCGTACCCACGGTTATATATTCCGCGTTGCCTTCGCTTTTTTCTTCAATTCCTCCGCCCTCCGGAATAAGGGCATCCAGGCCGCGCCCAAGGCCGCCTCTGCGTTCCTTTTTTGCCATAATTATGTTCCTTTCTCAAGCCGAAATATGCCGAAATCACGCCTTTTAGGGCGGGGCCCGGACTATTCTCTTTCGGCTAACCGTTGTTTTTTATAACCTCATCCGCCAAGGAGCGATATCCCTCAGCTCCCTTGGAGCGTGTATCGTATGTAAGCACGGATTCCCCGAAGCCGGGCGCCTCCGAAAGTCTTATATTCCTCGGAATAACCGTTTTATAAACCTTTTCGCGGAAATACTTTTTCACCTCATCCGCAACCTGTATCGAAAGATTTGCCCTTCCGTTGAACATGGTCAAAAGAACTCCTTCGAATTCTATGTCGGGATTTATGCTCTTTTTTACCCGCCTTATCGTTCCGGTCAAGAGCGCCAATCCCTCCAAGGCATAGAACTCACATTGAATCGGAACAAGAACCGTATCCGCCGCCGCCAACGCATTAAGCGTTACCAGTCCGAGGGATGGGGGACAGTCTATTAAAATAAAGTCATATTCGTTTTTAATTTTCGAAACCGCTTTTTTCAGCCTGTATGCACGGTCATCGGCATCCACAAGCTCAATCTCCGCACCGGAAAGCTCCACATCGGACGGGCACACGAAAAGCCCCTCGCACGCGGTTTTCACCGTTGCCGAAGCAATGTCCTCTTCCTCCGTTATAACATCGTAAAGCGTGGTCTGCCCGCTTTTCACTTTAATCCCGAGTCCGCTTGTGGCGTTTCCCTGTGCATCGGAATCGATAAGCAAAACCTTTTTCCCTTTTTCGGCAAGCGCGGCGCTCAAATTAACCGCCGTCGTTGTTTTCCCGACGCCGCCCTTCTGGTTTGCAAGTGCAATAACCTTTCCCATCAGCGTCCTCCTTTTTCGTTTTTATTGTAACCTTTATATAGTATACCACAAACCTTTTTAAAATGCAATCGTTTCACGTGAAACAAAAAAAATTTTTATGGCGGCGAAAAAGAAGGGGGTGGATGTTTCACGTGAAACATCCACCCCCTATAAGGAAGAGCGGGTTATTCTTTGTCAATGCTGATTTTATATATTATTCTTTTATCGCTTTCGCTCTGCTCCGTTTCTGTTTTGATTCCGGATTTATTCAAGAGAGCTATTGCTTTGTTCATGGTGCCGCAAAAGATTTTTTGCCGCTTCATGTTTTCTCCCAATGCCGGCTTAAAGCCGTTAAAGCGCTTGGCTTCGGCCTCATCGGCGTAAAGCCTTGCAATAAGCTTTTCGCTTTGCAAAACGTTCAGCTTTTTATCTATTATGGCTTTAAGCGCCCTTTCGCGGCTTTTTCTGCACCCAAGCTTTAAAAGTGCCCTTGCGTGCCTTTCGGTCAGCCCGGCTTCGAATATTTCGCTTTTTGTTTCCTCATCAAGCTTCAAAAGCCGCAATTTGTTGGCAATTGCGGACTGGCTTTTCCCAAGCTTTTCCGAAAGCTCCTCCTGCGTCATATCGTATTCGGTCATAAGCCTCGAATATCCCTCAGCCTCCTCAAAGAAGGTAAGATCCTTCCTTTGAAGGTTCTCAAGCAACGCAACCGCCGCGCACTCCGATTCTTTTAAATTCACCACGATTGCCGGAATGGTTCGCTTTTTCGCCATGCAGCTTGCGCGATATCGGCGTTCCCCCGCGATTATCTTATAGCTTCCGTCTGTTTTTTTCTTCACGGTAATCGGCTGGATAACCCCGTATTCGTCAATAGATGCCGCAAGCTCCGCCAGCGCCGCCAAATCGAAAAATCTTCGCGGCTGCTCCGGATTTGTTTCTATTCTCTCCAACGGGATGTCGATTATTTTTTTCGTCACATCCTCCGAAAACAAGGCACTTATCATTTGAATCCCCCTTTTGACAAAAGCCGCTTGGTTCAACAGCGGCTTTTCCTTCGAACATCCTTATCGTAGCACATTTTTCTCACTGTGTAAACAAAAAGCGTCCGACCTTTTTCGCCGTCGGCCTGTCATTTTAAGGGGGTTTTTGCAGGCTTTCCTGCTTTCCTGGGATATTTTAACGGAGTATGCGATACTTTTTTTATGACGGCAATACTGTGCACTATTCCGCCGGGAAGCCTTACCGCCTCGATACGCTCCGTTTCTCCGCCCAATATTTTAATCGCACCGCTCGCTTCCTTTATTTCTTCCTCCGGCGAAGGACCCTTAAGTGCCAAAAAATATCCGTCCTCCTTAACAAGCGGCATGCAATATTCCGAAAGAATTTGAAGCGGTGCGACCGCACGGGAAAGTACAACGTCAAATTTTTCCCTTAACGAAAAATCGTGCCCCGCATCCTCCGCACGCATGTGGATGCAATCAATATCCTTAAGCTCAAGCTCGTCTGCCACCGTTTTTAAAAATCCGATTCTTTTTTCAAGGGCATCTATCAGCGTTACGGAAAGCTCCGGCACGGCTATTTTCAGCGGCATTCCGGGAAAGCCCGCTCCGCTTCCCACATCCGCTATTCTCATGCCCTTTTTCATTATTCCCAGCGAAAGGGGGGAGAGAGAGTCCGCGAAGTGCTTTATCTTAACCTCTTCCTTTTCGGTTATCGCCGTAAGGTTCATAACCTCGTTGTATTTTATAAGAAGCTCGTAATATTTTTCAAGCTCCGAAAGCTTTTTTTCGTCAAGCGGTACGGGATAAATACTATTCATTCGCTTCACCCCTTTTTCATCTGCTCGATATATATGAGAAGCACGGTTATATCGGCCGGCGAAACGCCGGAAATTCTTCCCGCCTGCCCTATATTTTCCGGTCTTTGCTTTATAAGCTTTTCACGCGCCTCTTTTTTCAGTCCGCTTACTTCATTATAATCTATATCACGCGGGATTTTTTTTCCCTCAAGCTTCTTAAACGACGAAACCTGCTCCTTCTGCATTTTTATGTAGCCGTCATATTTAACGGAAATATTCACCTCTTCCTTAACGTCATAGGGAAGAGAGGGCCTTCCCTTGTCTATTCGCTCCAAAATAAAATAGTTAAGCTCAGGCCTTCTTATAAGCTCACCCAGCTTAAAGCCCGTGCTGATTTTTGTGCTCCCGTGCTCCTCCAAAAGAGCGTTGACCTCATCCGTGGGTGCAATGTTCAAATGCTCGCACCTGTCGATTTCCTGTTCGACAAGCTTTTTTTTCTCCAAAAAAGCATTATAGCGCTCATCGGATATAAGCCCAAGCTCATGCCCCTTTTCGGTTAATCTTGCGTCCGCATTATCCTGCCTGAGCAAAAGCCTGTATTCCGCACGCGATGTAAGCATCCTGTATGGCTCGTTTGTTCCCTTGACCGTTAAATCGTCAATCAAAACACCTATGTAGGCCTCCGACCTGTCAAGAACGAAGGGCTTTTTGTTCTGCACCTTAAGTGCCGCATTTATTCCCGCCATAAGCCCCTGGCAGGCCGCCTCCTCATAGCCGGAGCTTCCGTTAAACTGTCCCGCACCGTACAAGCCCTCTATATCCTTAAATTCAAGGGTTTGACAAAGTTGTGTCGGGTCAAGACAATCATATTCTATGGCATATGCGTTTCTTTGTATTTTCGCGTTTTCCAGCCCTTTTATGCTTCTCAGCATTCTTATCTGCACATCCTCGGGAAGGCTGGAGGACATGCCCTGAACATAAAGCTCCTCCGTATTTTCGCCCATCGGCTCAATGAAAATCTGATGACGCTCCTTATCGGAAAAACGCATAACCTTATCCTCAATCGAAGGGCAGTACCTCGGCCCCGTGCCCTTAATCGATTTATTGAAAAGCGGTGCCCTTTCTATGTTTTCCTTTATGATTTCGTGAGTTTCGGAATTGGTATAGGTTATATAGCAGTCCGCGGTGCTGGGACGGGGATTTTTTGTTTCAAAGGAAAACGGAAGGGGAGGATCCTCTTCGTTTTGACGCTCCATCAATGAAAAATCCACGCTTCTTCTGTTAAGCCGCGAGGGCGTTCCCGTTTTGAATCTCATTAAACGGATTCCGGCCTCCTTAAGGCTTTCCGAAAGCCCTCTTGCCGGCATCATTCCGTCCGGGCCGCCGTCATACGCAAGCTCTCCTATTACTATCCTGCCGTTTAAGTATGTTCCGGTTGCTATTATGCAGCATTTCACCTCATATATCGCTCCCGTATTCGTTACGACGGATTTAACCCTTTTATCCTCAAAATTTATTTTTACAACCTCACCCTGTTTTAAATCCAGGTTTTCCCGAAGCTCTATACAATGCTTCATTCGTTCCCTGTATTTCATGCGGTCAATCTGGGCGCGGAGCGAATGCACCGCCGGCCCCTTCCCCAAATTAAGCATTTTTATTTGAATGTAGGTATC
>CAZRUB010000065.1:0-7640 GCA_964603185.1 uncultured Ruminococcus sp. | reverse complement strand
AAGCGAAGGCAGAAAGGTGAAGATAGACGGGGCGCATAAGGGCGAAATAGGGGAGCTGGTTCAAAGCTTTAATGAGCTTATCGATGAGGTTGACAGTCTGGAGGAGAAAAGAACGGCCTTTGTTTCCAATGCCTCGCATGAGCTTAAAACGCCGTTAAGCTCCATAAAGCTTATATGCGATTCGTTGCTTTCCGCGGGCGAAGGTGCACCCTACGAAACGGTGAAGGAATTTTTGGAGGATATGAATGAGGAGGTTGACCGTTTAACCGCCATAATAAACGATCTTCTTGATTTAACCAGAATGGATGCCTCGGCATACGAAGCAAACAAAACCTTTGTAACCGCAAACCTTAAGGATGTTATAATGGGCGTTGCCGATTCTCTGGCAAAAATTGCGTGGAGGAGCGGAGTCGATTTGAAGGTTCATAAAAATAACGATGTGTTTATTCTTATGGAGCAGAATAAAATTTGGGAAGCAATTTATAACATAACGGATAACGCGATTAAGTATACCCCGTACGGAGGCAAGGTGGAATTGTTTTTGGAAAAGGATGTGGACAATGCCATTATAACGATTGCGGATAACGGAATCGGAATTGCACGTGATGAGGTCGGGAAGATATTCGACCGTTTTTACAGGGTCGATAAGGCGCGGTCAAGGGAAACCGGCGGTACGGGACTGGGGCTTTCCATAGCACTCGGTGCGGTGGAAATGCACGGCGGTCATATTGATGTTGAGAGCGAGGAGGGCAAGGGAAGTATATTCAGAATATACCTTCCGCTTGCATAAAGGTATGAAAAAAACAGCAGCGGTAATTACCGCGATTGCAATAATGCTTTCGTTCGGAGCGTGCCGAAGCGATAAGAAAAAGCAGACGGCTTATTTTGGGTTAAGAAACGGACATGCGTTGGCGGAGGAGCAGGTTTGGATCGATAACGGATTGACTGCGGAGGAGGAAGCTCTTTCGCTGGTAACAAGGCTTTTGGATGGCCCCGGAGATCAAGAGCACGTGAAGACGATTCCCGAGGGGACAACGCTTATAAGTCTTAAAATAAAGGAAAAAACCGCAACCGTGAACCTATCGCAGGAATTTGAAAAAACCAAGGACAACGCGGAGAGGCTTTTGGCGATTTACAGCGTTGTTGCAACGCTTTGCAATGTAGAGGGGATAAGCCGTGTGCAGATACTCGTAAACGGGAGAAGCGTAAAATATGCTTCGTCGGGCGAGGATATAGGAATCCTTTCGATGAACAATGTCATAACGGATGATGAAATAACACGAAAGCAGACCATGGTTGTAGAGCTTTATTTCGGAACCGAGGATGGAGAAGGAATCACAAAGCAGCAAAGAATGCTTGAGGTTAAAAACAACGAAAGCATGGAAAAAACGATAATCAATGAGCTTTTGTCGGGGCCTTCGGATTACGGAATAAGGCTTATACCCTCCGATGTTAAGCTTTTGTCGATAGAAACAAAGGATAAGCTTTGTTATTTGAATATGTCCAGGGAATTTTCGGCAATCGATGATGATACGGCCTATATGGCGATATATTCCGTTGTGAACACCATAACGGGAGGACTTCATCAAATAGAGGGAGTGCAGTTCCTTGTGGACGGCGAGCGTATCGGATATATGGGCGGCGTGGAGCTTTCGAAGCCTTTATATTTTAATTCGGGCATCATAAAGGAGAATTGACGAATGAAAAACAGAGCCAAACGCATTGCGGCCTTTTTGGCTTCATTGCTGATTTTTACGGCAAGCTATGCCAAGGATGTAATTATAAATTATACCTGCGAGGAATATGCAAAGCGGGGCGAGGTGCGTTATGTCGCACAGATAAAAAGCGATGAGCACTATTTTACGGAATATTGGGGAAGGTATGCCGATTACAGCTCCCGTGAGTGCGGCACGGCGTGCATTTCGATGGCCTTGTCGTATCTGGGCATAAATAAGACACCGGAGGAGTTGGGCGATTATTGGATAAGCGCGGGATATACCGACGGTGTGCCGTTTTCCACTGTATTCGGCGATGTTCCGGAGGCTACGGGAGGGCACAGCTTTAATTTTGAAAAAGCCTATGAAAATTATGAAAACGGATGGGCAAGCCCGGTGATAATATATTTCACCGAGAAGCTTAATCCGTATAAAAGCGGAAACAGGCATTTTGTCATGATAGTGGATAAAATCGGAGAGAATGAATATAAGGCCGTTGACCCCGCGGGGGACGTTAAGCTTGTCGGCATAAGAAAAACAGACAACGGAAGCTTTGCAATTTCCGTTACCGCAAAGGACGGAGAGC
The DNA here is from genome assembly GCA_964603185.1 of uncultured Ruminococcus sp. Taxonomy (GTDB): domain Bacteria; phylum Bacillota; class Clostridia; order CAKSNL01; family HGM11501; genus HGM11501. The sequence continues at coordinate 5,339 of CAZRUB010000065.1, read as the reverse complement.
TTCTCTCGGGAACGATGACCGAAGAGCAACTGTGCTCCGCACAGTATTTTTTGCCCGGGGGAGAGAAAATAATCGACAGTGTCGAGCAGGAAGTAAGCGCAGCTGAGGAAGCGGAAAAAACCGAAAAAACCGAAGAAATAAAAAATAACGAAACAGCCGAAGCGGAAGAAAAGCAAGCGGTAAGCGAAGCACGGGAAGAAACAAAAAAAGCCGTCGAGTTGCCGGAAAACGGCAAGGAGGCCTATAATAAGGCGGCGGCGCAGATGATTGCGGCAATAAGAAAAAGCAATAAAGAATAAAAAAGCTCCCTCTGCATATTCTATAGCGGAGGGATTTTATGTTTTCGTTAATTTTAGAGCTGGTAAAAAGAATATTCCTTTTGGGGCACCTTGAAAACGGCAGCTTTCCGAGGCCTCTTTCGGAGCAGGAGGAGGCAAGGCTGATCGAGCTTTATATAAACCAAAAGGATGCCGAAGCCAAAAACAAGCTGATAGAGCATAACCTGAGGCTTGTCGCGCATATTGTTAAAAAATACGCACAGAACAAGGCGGACTCGGACGATTTGCTTTCGATAGGAACAATAGGGCTTATCAAGGGAATAGACACATTCACGCCGGATAAAAACGTAAGGCTTTCCACCTATGCGGCAAAATGCATACATAATGAGATACTGATGGTGCTCAGAAGCAAAAAGCACGCGCTTTCGGAGGTATCGCTTTCCGAAGCGATAGGAAGCGATAAGGAGGGAAACGAGGTCACCCTTATGGATGTTATCGCCTCCGACGGGGGAGAGGTTGACGAAATATGTGAAAGCCGTTCCGAGGTCAAAAAAATGTATGACGGAATAAAGAATGCGCTTGAGCCTCGGGAGCGGATGATTATATCCATGCGCTACGGGCTTTTCGACGGTAAGGAGCTTCCTCAGCGGGAAATCGCAAAAATGCTCGGGATTTCGCGCTCCTATGTGTCGAGGATAGAGAAAAAGGCGGTTGAAAAGCTTCGAACGGCAATGAAATAGGATGCCGATATGAAAAAAATTGAAAAAAGCTATTGATTTTTATTTGATGATAGCGTATACTAATTAAGCAATACAAGCACGAAAGGAAGAAGCATATGGAATTTGAAAAAATAAGAGATTTGATTGTTGAACAGTTCGGAGTGACCGCGGATTCGGTTACCGAGGAAACCGCTTTTAAGGACCTCGGCGACTCTATGGATTTGATAGAGCTTATTATGGCCCTTGAGGAGGAATTTGATCTTGAAATAGAGGATGAGGAAACGGATAAGATTAAGACTGTCGGCGATGCCTGCGAATACATAAGACAGAATTCTTAAAAAGGTGATTCGATGGAAGGGTTTTACAAGGCGATAGGTTATCGCTTTAAAAATGCGGCTCTTGCAAAAAAAGCGCTCACACACAGCTCATATGCGAACGAGCACAGAACCGAAAGCTATGAACGGCTGGAGTTTTTGGGCGATTCCGTTTTATCGGTTGCGGTAAGCGAATATCTTTACAAAAATTATCCGTCCATGCCCGAGGGGGTGCTGACAAAGGTGCGCGCTGCCTCCGTTTGCGAGCGTTCGCTTCATGTTGTGGCCAAGAGGCTCGGACTGGGAAGGTTTTTGTTTCTTAATAGGGGCGAGGAAAGCTCCGGGGGCAGGGAACGCGTTTCCATTCTTGCGGATATTGTGGAAGCAACGCTTGCCGCAATCTTTCTGGACTCGGACATGGAAACGGCAAAGAGCTGGGCTCTCGGGAACCTTAAGGATATAATCGAAAGTGCGGTTTCCGGGAAAGCGTTTACGGATTATAAGACCGAGTTGCAGGAATATGCCCAAAGCAGGGAGGACTGTGAGGTTTTATATCGGATTACGGCAGAGGACGGTCCCGCGCATCTTAAAAGCTTTGAATATGAGGTATGCCTCGGCGGAAAAGTGATGGGAAAAGGAAGAGGCACCAGTAAGAAGGAAGCGGAGCAGATGGCGGCAAGGGCGGCGTTGGAGGCTATCGGTGAAAAAGGCTAATATTCCTGTTTTCGTGGCGCATATGGGTTGCCCGAACGATTGCGTTTTTTGCAACCAGCGGAATATAACCGGTGCCGACGGATGCATGACGGAGGAAAAATGCGAAGGTATTATAAAGCAATGGCTTGAGTTTATCGGCGGAGAGGCCGAAATTGCTTTTTTCGGGGGAAGCTTCACGGGAATCGATTTTGATGAGCAAGTAAGGCTTTTGAAGGTTGCGTCGTCATATGTTGACGGCAAAAAAATTACCGGGATACGCCTTTCGACAAGGCCGGATTATATAAACGAGGCAATAATCGAAAACCTTTTGCGCTACGGCGTTACGACGGTGGAGCTCGGCGCACAGTCCACCGATGACGGGGTGCTTTCGCTGTCAAGGCGGGGACACAGCGCAAAGGATATTTTCAAGGCCTCCGAAATGATAAAGGCCGCGGGAATCGATTTGGGTCTTCAAATGATGACGCACCTTCCGGGTGCCGATGATGAGAAGGATTTGAAAACCTGCCGCGATTTTATAAAAATGAAGCCGTCGCAGGTAAGGATTTATCCCACGCTTGTTCTTAAGGACACGTGCCTTTGCGATATGTATGAAAGCGGCCGTTATACGCCGCAAACGCTTTCGGAGGCCGTTAATTTAACGGCAATTCTTACGGAGATGTTCGAAAACGCGGGGATAAATGTTATAAGAACGGGGCTTCAGCCCTCCGAAAGCCTGGAGAAAAGCTTCGTGGCGGGGCCTTATCATCCTTCCTTCGGTGAGATGGCACAAGGCAGAAAAATATTTAACCGAATAAAAAGCTACGTGGAGGAGAATAAGCCTCGGGAGCTTGAAATAATATGTGAGGAACGGCTGAAATCCAAATTGTACGGACAGTGCAGAGCGAATATTAACGATATTTCCGCACTTGTACCCGAAGGGGTCAAGGTGAAAACCGCGCCGAGAGGCGGCGGTATTTGCATTAACGGCATAAATATTTATTAAGACGCGGATTATCCGCGTTTTTTTGTTTACAAACTTAAGGTATTGTGCTATACTGAAATTCGGAAGTGATAAATGTGCAAAGCTTTATATTATCGTTTAATCTTGTTTTTCCGATGTTTTTGTTGCTTGCCGCGGGAAAGGCGGCGCGAATGACGTCGATTTTGGACAGGGAAAGCACGGATAAGCTTAACGCTCTTGTTTTTAAGCTTTTTCTTCCCGTAAGTATTATGAAAAACGTTTATAATTCCTCCGTGAGCGATATATTCGATAAAAGGCTTATAGCGTTCGGGGTGTTGAGCGTGCTTGCGTGCTTTTTGCTGTTGATACCGCTTACGTCATTTTGTAAAAATAAAAAAAGCCGCGGTGTGCTTATACAGGGAATATACAGAAGCAACTTTCTGATTTTCGGGCTTCCGGTTGCGGAAAGCTTCTATCCGGACGGCTCTCTTTCGGGGAAGGCCGCGGTACTGATAGCGATTATTGTTCCCGTTTTCAACGGGCTTGCGGTGGTAGCGCTGGAGATGTTTAAGGAGGATAAGGGCGGCGCTTTTAAAACCTTAAAGAGCATTTTGAAAAATCCGCTTATAATTGGGTCGATATTGGGATTTATCGCTCTTTTCGCCAAGGAGCTCGGCGGTGTGACAATTCCCGGTGCCGTGTATAAGGCGGTATCGGATATTTCCTCGGCGGCAACGCCGCTTGCGCTTATTGCGTTGGGTGCCGCCTTGGATTTTAAAAAGATACACGGAAAGGCCGCATATATTGTTTGGGGAATTTTTGGGAAGCTTGTGCTTGCGCCCGCGGTGTTTATTTTTTTGGCGGTACTTTTGGGCTTCAGGGACAGGGAGCTTGCGATTATACTCGCGATGTTCGCTTCGCCGGCCTCGGTGTCAAGCTATACTATGGCTCAGCAGATGGGAGCGGATCATGAGCTTGCGGCGCATCTTGTCGTAATCGGCACGGCGATTTCACTTGTTACGGTGTTCCTGTGGGTAAGCTTTTCCGCGGCTGCGGGTCTTATAAATGTGAATGCGGGGTGAAAAAATGAAAAAACGCGTTATGGCCATATGCCTTCTTATTGTATATATCGCGGTAATTGCTTTTTTAACCTTGAACGGTATTCCGAGCAAGGAGGAGTATCGCGAAAAGTATCGGACAAGTGCTTATGAAAAACGGTAAAAGTCAATATTATGCAAAAACAAGTCAAAAAAAGTGTTGCATTCGGTCAGAGGCTTTGGTATAATGACCTTAGAAAAACAAAATAAATAAAAGAAAAGGAGTAAAAATATGGCAAACAATATATTGGACGCATTTAAGGACGGCGCAGTGGCAAAAACAACAGAAAACGACGGCAGAAAGCTTAAGGTCGGTATTATAGGAACCGGCTGGATTGCGGACGCTCACATTATTGAATATAAGAAAATGGCGGATGTTGAAATCGTTGCCGGCGCAGATCTTGTTCCCGGCAAGGCGGAGGCATTTTTCAAAAAGTGGGAAATCGAGGGTGCTCGTTGCTATCCCGACCATAAGTCCATGCTTGATAACGAGGAGCTTGATGCGGTAAGCATCTGCACTTATAACAAGACGCATGCGGAGTGCGCGATTTATGCACTTGAGAAGGGCATTAACGTTCTTCTTGAAAAGCCCATGTGCGTAACCACCGAGGAAGCGGTTGAAATTATGAGAGCGGAGAAGAAGAGCGGAAAGATTCTTTCCATCGGCTTCCAGCCCAGACTCGATCCCAACATGATCAAGGTTAAGGAGATTGTTCAGAGCGGCGTTCTCGGTGAGATTTATTACATACAGACGGGCGGCGGCCGCCGTCACGGTATTCCCACGCCCTTCGGAACAAGCTTTATCTCGAAGAACACAGGCGTTATCGGCGCTATGGGCGATATCGGATGCTATTCATTGGATATGGTATTGAATGCAATAGGATATCCGAAGCCTCTTACCGTTTCGGGCTATACCTCCAATTTCTTCGGAACCGATCCTCATTATTATGAGATTGACGGTAACCCGAGAGAATATGCAAAGGAGTTTGACGTTGAGGACTTTGCGGCAGGCTTTATCCGTCTTGAGGGCGGCATAATTTTGGACTTCAGAATCGCATGGGCAATGCACTTGGATACCCCCGGTGATACAATCATCATGGGTAAGAAGGGCTCATTGAGAATTCCTTCGACGGAGTGCTGGAACGGCTCCATCGGCGGCCCGATGAAGATTTATTCCGAAGTTGCGGGCTCTCAGGTTATAACGGAGGTTCCCATGATTCCCGCAAAGGGTCCCGGAAACTTCTACAAGAAGATTCGCTCGTTCTTGGATGCCGTAA
>CAZRUB010000064.1:0-7751 GCA_964603185.1 uncultured Ruminococcus sp. | reverse complement strand
GCATTTCCCACCTGCTTATATTGGCTTGTTTTTGTGCCGAGAACCTCAAAGCTGTCGGGAAAGGATTGAAGACGCATGTTTTCACGTACCGTCGGTATGCGGTTTTCTTTATAGTGGAAATAATTTCTGTGCCCCGTGTCAACCGTGCTTGACTGACGGGAGGAGGACATGCGCTCAAAGGCCTTGTTGTATTTTCTGATGCTCCAATATTCCGCGGACAGGTCCTTTATTTTTCCGCCGTCGGGTATCATGGATATAATGTGCCTCGTCTGTTCGGTATGCCATGTTATTTGGTGATTTTTAATTTCACTTGAGCCCTTCCGCATTTTTTCCTGATACTTGTTTTGAGGCTCGCATATGTAGGCGTGAATATCGTTATTCCCGTCCTCCTCGTTTAAGGGCGGTAAATCGGACAATGCGTCGCGGCAGGTTATTTTTTCGCCCGACGGTTTTAAGGGGAAGGGGAAATGTGAGTGCTTCATTCCGATAAAAAACACCCTTTCTCTGTTTTGGGGAACGCCGAAGTCGGCCGCATTTAAAATATCGAAATTAACATCATAGCCCAATTGACTGAACCTTTTTATTATGTCGTCCTTAAACATACCGTTATTTAAGGTTGTCAGTCCCTTTACATTCTCCAGCAGGAAAAAGTCCGGGTCAACATTTTCGACAATCCTGCAATATTCCAAATACAATCGATTTCTGGGGTCGTTTATGTTCCTTTTGCCCACGGTGGAAAAGCCCTGGCAGGGAGGACCGCCGATTACGCCGATGATTTCCTTCTCGTCGGACAATTTTTTTAAAAAGTCATTCGTCAGATCGGTAACATCAGTGCAAAGGGCAACCGATTTTTTATGGTTGTGATTAAAGGTTGCCGTGGCGTCCTTCCACATATCGATAGCCAATTCAACTTCAAAGCCGGCCATTTCAAAGCCTAAGCTTAATCCGCCGCAGCCGCAAAACAAATCGATAATTTTATTTCCCATTTGTCAATACCTCCATAAGCCTGTCCGCTATTGCCTTCGAAAGCAACGGCGGAACCGCGTTTCCCACCTGTCTGTACTGCTCCGAACGGGTTCCCGTAAATTTAAAGCTGTCCGGGAAGGACTGCAGGCGTGCGGCTTCTCTGACCGTGGGAATGCGATCGTATATCGGGTGAAAATAATTGCTATGACTGTTGCCTGTATCGATGGTCACTGAGGGCTTTTTTTCGTCCAAGCGCTTATATGCGGATGAATGACGGTTGCTTCTTGATGACGGCCACAAATTCTCGGGCACGCACTGCCAGTTTCCGCCCTGCGGAACATATGAAATTCTTTCCTGAACCTTTTCGGCGGGATATCGAACCTCGTGATTGTAAACCACGGAATTATCGCTTCTTAAATATTTTCGATAGTCCGTCAAAGGCTCTGTTATAATTGTAACAAGAGAAGCCCCTGCGTTTTCAAAATCGTACAATTCTCCGATTGCTTCCCGAACGGAAATGGCTGAAGAGGCCTTTTTCAAGGTGTTGAAATTAAACCTTTCCTGCTTTAGTATGACAAAAAAATTTCTCAGTCTGTGCTGGGGAACCCCGTAATCGCACGCATCCAAAACGCAGTGGTTGACGTGGTAGCCGCGCTGCTCGAAAATTTCGTAGATGCGATCTTTTGCATAGCCGTTGTCACGCGTTACAATGCCGCGCACATTTTCGATAACAACGGCATCGGGATTTGCCAGGTCGACAAATTTCACAAATTCGAAAAATAACTTGTTTCTGGGGTCATCCCCCTCGGTTTTATATCGATTGGCGGAGGAAAAGCCTTGGCAGGGAGGGCCGCCTATAATAACGTCGATATTCGTTAAGGCTCCGAACATGGCTTTGATTTTTGACTCGTCCATTTCGAGTAGGTCGCAGCAAATGCCCTTGGCATTCTTGAAATTCTCGTTAAAGGTGTTAATTGCGGGAGCATTGAAGTCGACGCCGCCGACGATGTTGAAGCCGGCAAGCTCAAACCCTTTGCTGAGACCGCCGCACCCGCAAAATAAGTCTATAACATTCATATCCGTATTCTCCCAAATTCTTTTTAGTCGCAAAAGCTCAAAGGCCTTGAATTTCATCTCATATTTTATTCACAAAGACACATAATAAATTATACCATGAACAAAAAAGCTTGCTTGCAAGGACTTTTTTGTGAAGCCGTCAAGGAAGATGGTAGCGCGAAAGCGCTATGAAGCGGCTTTTGCCGCCAAGGACGTGTCCCACGGGCACGGCCTTCCCATCTGCATTATAACATAATATGTTTCAAATTTCAATGGTTTTCGTTATAATTCGCGGCATTTGGCGGCAACAGTTGCCGCCAAAATAAAAAGCCCCTGCGAAATTTTGCATTCACAAGGATGATAAATTATAAAAAACACATAAAAATCGCCGTTTGGTGGAGAAATTTATATTATAAAAGGTACCGGACTGAAAACGTGAAAATAAAAATGAAAATGAAAATGAAAATGAAAAACAATCATAAAAAGCTTATAGTTGACTATATTTTCATCACGGCGGGATGCTTTGTTCTTTCCGTTGCGGTGAATTCGTTCTTACTGCCGAATAAAATTTCGGCGGGCGGAATTTCCGGTGTGGGAACGGTGCTGATGTATCTTTTTAAAATAAAGCTGTCGATAACGAATTTGGCATTGAATGCGCTTCTGTTTTTGTTCGGATTTAAATTGCTCGGAAGAAATGCGATTATCCGCACCGTATACGGAATTGTTCTTTTTTCCGCTTTTTTGGAGCTCGGAGCATCCGCGCCCGTATACACCGAAAGCATGCTCGTGGCCTCCGCCTCGGGCGGAGTGCTTATGGGAGCGGGGCTGGGCATGCTTATGAGAGTGGGAGCTTCCACCGGCGGAAGCGATTTTGCCGGAATAATTATAAAAAAGCTTCTTCCGCATATATCACCGGCAAAAACGGTAATGCTGATAGATTGTGCGGTAGTGATTTTATCCGGTATTGTGTTTAAAAGCTTTACGGTAACGTTTTATTCCGTTTTGGCGCTGATGGTGTGTGCGGTTGTGAACGATAAAATACTGACCGCGGGCGACGACGCAAAGGTTATATGGATTTTTTCCAAAAACCCGTATAATATAGCGGATTGCATTATTGAAGACTGCGGACGCGGGGTAACCGGAATACAAAGCATGGGAATGTTTGAAAAACGAAGCGGCATGATGCTTATGTGCGTCGTAGTTCCGAAGGAGCTTCCGCACTGCTTAAGGCTTATTAAAGAAAAAGATAAAAATGCCTTTGTCGTCATAGGAAGCGTTCATGAAGTAATAGGTGAGGGCTTTAAGAATTTTAACGTATAGCCGAGGCAATCAGTTTTGCTTACGGACAATGGTGTATTCGTCACCTCCGCGAAAATAAGGGCAGGAGGCGTGCGGGGAAAAGCTCAGCCGCGACATTTCGTCCTCATCCTTGCTGACTATGCAGGAATAGCATTCGTATTCTTCATCGTATTCGTAATTTATGCAATATTCGCATGACTTATTCAAAAAAACACCTCCGATACTTGGAATGGTTGACAAATAAAAAGTCTTTAAGTATAATAGCATTAAACGGTACGATTGTCAACAGATGGGGGATGGTAAGCGTGATGTCGGCACAAAAGGGACGAGGCGGGGCAAAGTCCGAAAGAAAAATCGCGGAGCTTTTTGCGGCGGATATGCACACCCACTCGGAATGCTCGCAGGATTCCGAATGCAGGATAGACGATATGCGTATTTCGCAGGAGGAAAAGGGCACGGTGATTTTTGCCGTGACGGATCATTTTAATTCGGCCGAGTGGCGGGAGCGCGATATTTTTTCGCCGATAGAGGAGTCGAACGAAAAGGCGCGGAAACAAAACGAGATGGGTGAAGCCGAAGTGTTAACGGGCGCGGAAATAGGGGAGGCCTTTTGGGAGCCGGAGGCTTATTTGAAGCTTATCGAAAAAGCGAATATGGATGTGCTGATAGGCTCCGTTCATCAGGTCAGATACGGCGATTTGACGATGCCGTATTCGCGGATTGATTTTTCGCTCCTTACCGAGGATGAGCTGCACGGCTATCTTAATCAATATTTCGATGACGTTGCCGAAATGATAAAAAGCACGGACTTTGACATTTTGGCACATTTAACCTGCCCGCTTCGCTATATAACCGGGAAATATAAAATAAGGGTTGCCCTTGACCGTTATGACGAAAAAATAAACGGCATACTTTCCGAGATAATAAAAAAGGAAATTGCGCTGGAGGTGAATACCTCGTCATATGATGCGCTTTCGGATTTTATGCCGTCATGCGATATAATAAAACGGTATTATTCCATGGGCGGATATTTGATCACCCTGGGGTCGGATGCACATGAGGCAAAAAATGCGTCCGTTCATTTTGGGGACGCGATAAAAGCCCTTAAGGAAATAGGCTTTGAAAGCATATTCTGCTATAAGAAAAGAACGCCGCACAGAATAGAAATATAAAACGCCGCCCCCGGGGGCGGCGTTTTATATTGCAAGCAGGGTCAGACATGCCGAAAAGGTGAAGTTAAACGCGGAAAATTTTCCTAATATACGATGCGGCTTTTCAGGGATTGTGTTTTAAGAATTTCGCTTATTAAGTATATCAGCATATTCAAAACTATGCAAGGTTTTTTTAAGCCTTAGTTTAATGGGGAAAACCGTCTTGACGTAAAAATAAAAATAATGTATAATAAATTTAAAAGACAATAAATGCAATTACACGGTATGTAAAAGGTGATTATATGAAAAGAAAAGGTTTGAAATACTTTACCGCCAATTTTGACTGGATTCTGTTTTTCCTTGCTTTTGCGGCAAGCGTTGCCGGCATTTTTTTAATATATTCGGCTTCGCTTTCGGGCGGAACAAGCGCCCGTGACGTTGCGGTGCAAACGGCCGCGCTTATAATGGGCATTGCGGCGGCGGCACTGATATGCGCGGTGGATACGGATATATTGGAGGCGCTCGCCCCGATTATCGGAGCTTTGGGAATAGGGGCCTTGCTGCTTGTGCTTATAATCGGAACCGGCGGCGAGGAGGTCGGAACAAAGGGCTGGATTATATTGGGGCCCGTGAGCATACAACCCTCGGAATTTGCGAAGATTGCGTTTATAATATCTTTTTCGGCACATATAAAAAGAGTGCACGAAAGGATTAACGAAAAGAAAAACCTTTTTTTCCTGTTACTGCATTTTGCGGTATATGCGGGGCTTGTGCTTCTTCAGCCGGACTGGGGAACGACAATGGTTTTCGCATTTATATTTATAGGAATGCTTTTTATGGCGGGGGTTAAGCTTAAGTATTTTATAAGCGCGTTTATAGGCCTCGTCGTGTGTGCGGTGCCCATATGGTTTTTCGTTTTGGACAGCTTCCAGAAAGCGAGAATTACCACCTTTTTAAATCCGGAAAGCTCACCGCTGGGGGACGGTTATCAGGTTCTTCAATCCATGCTTGCCATCGGCTCGGGCAAAATAACGGGTAACGGATACATGGCCGGAAACCAAACGCAGATGGGCTATCTTCCGCAGGCGAGAACCGATTTTATTTACGCGGTGGCGGGTGAGGAGTTCGGATTTATCGGATGCGTGGCGGTGCTTTTGCTTTTGTGCGCCGTAATAATAAGGTGCTTTTACAATTCGCAGAAGGCCAGGGATGTTTTCGGAACCATGCTTTGTGTGGGTGTCGGGTGTTTTTTGCTTTTTCATACGGCCGAAAATATCGGAATGTGCATAAACCTTCTGCCGGTGACGGGAATCCCGCTTCCGTTTTTCTCCTCGGGCGGTTCGAGCCTTATGGCATCGTATATGGCTTTGGGGCTTGTGCTTAATGTGCGTATGAGAAGAAAGGTCTACGGGCTTTGGGGCGTTTGAGAATTCGGGACGAAACATCAATAAAACGGGACAAAACATCATTTACATTGTAAAAAAAGTGTTGTAATATATAAGTGTGGACGGCGGGAAAAGCAGTCGTCTGCGATAAACAAAAACGAGGAGGAATAAAAAATGAAGAGGCTTTTAAGCGCGGTGCTGGCATTATGTCTTGTGTTCGGCACAGGTGCGATATGCACGGTAAGTGCGGCGGACGAAATTGTTCTCACGGCCGAAAGCGTTTCCGAAAAAGGGGGAGCGAAGGCGGAGAACGGCGTTATAAGCGGCGTCAGCAGAACAACCTATGTCGCGTTTTCCGATGTTGACCTTACGGGAATGAAATCGGTTTACGTGAACGCGAAAAACGTGCTTAACGGAAACGCCAACGGCGAAACGCTTGTTATAATGGCGGATGATGTTGACAACGGGCAGCTTTTGGGCACCGTGACATTGACAAAATCCGGTGAGGATATAACGGCGGGAGGGGCGATTGCTCAGGTCGACGGAAAGCACAAAATCTACATAAGAGGGCTTTATACCGACCCGTCGTGGACGGAGGCCAAGATAAAGTCTGTGACATTTTCAAAGGAAGAATATAAAAGCACGGCAAAGGAACTGCAGGTGTCGGATGACAAAATAAAGGACGTTTGGTCGGATACCTGGGTTGCGACGGACGATATGGGTCGCGCCGTGGCGGACTTTGAAGAGGCGGGCGGCGTTAAGACCGATACGCGCGAGGTCGGCTTGATTTATTGGGATTGGTTTAACCAGACCGCTTCCGTAAGGCGCGCGACCGTGATTTCGGATATTGTGAACGCGCACCCGGAGGAAAAGGAAAACTATAACAGTCCCGTGTGGGATACTGCCGGAGTGTATTACTGGGCGGAGCCTGTCTTGGGCTTCTACACCTCGTATGACTATTGGGTATACAGAAAGCATGCGGAAATGCTTTCCGTTGCCGGAGTGGACGCGATTTTCTTCGATTATTCCAACGGCGGAAAGGATTATATCCCCTGCCTTAACATTCTGGCGGAGGCGTTCAGGGATTCCAAGGCGACCGGCGTTGATATTCCGCGTATTTCCGCAATGATGACCCTGGGCGGAGATCAGGAAAACATCTATGAAGGGCTTTTGGCGATTTATTACAATTGCTTTAAGGAAAACGATTATTCGGATATTTGGTATTATTATGAGGGTAAGCCTCTGCTTTACGGCAACGTAAGCTATGAGCAGGCAATCGGCGCGGCGAAAAACAAGGTGGAGCAGACGGTTCTTTCCGAGATAAAGGACTTTTTCACCGTTCGTAAGCAGGGCGGAAGAAACCGTGCGTCCGATGCGAATGAGGGTGCGGGCTACTGGATGTGGCTTGAGAACTTCCCCCAGATTTTAAGAAATCCCGACGAAACGGGAAGGCCGGAATTTGTTGTTGTTGGCGTGGGAATAAACCAGTCCACCCTGCTCGGCCTTAATACCACGGGCGTTTTTTCCGACGAATACTGCAAGGGAAGAGGATATTCCGAGGTGTTCGGTGAGGATTACCGCGAAATCGGAAAGAGAAAGGCATATTTCTTCCGCGAGCAGGCGGCACTTGCGCTTGAAGCGGAGCCCGAGTTTTTGATGATTGACGGCTGGAACGAGTGGACGGCCTTGAGGCAGTCGGAGTACAACGGCTTTAAGAACAGCTTCGTTGACCTTTATGACGAGGAAAACAGCCGTGACTTTGAGCCGACCCGCGGTGCGCTTAAGGACGATTACTATAACTTAATGGTTGATATGATCAGAAAGTTCAAGGGCGTGCGTAAGGCACCCACGGCCTCCGGCATGAAGACCATCGATATCAAAGCGGATGCTTCGC
>CAZRUB010000063.1:0-7935 GCA_964603185.1 uncultured Ruminococcus sp. | reverse complement strand
TAACGAACCGCACGGGAGGGTCCTCTTTTTCTTTTGCGCCTTCTTCTTGCGTGCTCTGCCGCGAGGGGGGTGGAGCCGCCGTAATTTCTGCCGTCTGAATTTCTTTTTTCTGACATGATAAATATCCTTTCTTGTTTAAAAATTCTTGTTTAAAAACAGTTGGTTTTAAAGCTTGATAAAGGTGCCTGCGGCAAACATGTAAAGATAACGCTCCTTCACCGGAAGACGGTGCTTTTTTGTGAGCGCCTCCGAATAAAGCTCCAGCTGAGGGAGATATCGCTTCGCCGCCTCATCCTTGCTTATGCCGCGGTCGGTCTTATAGTCGATTAAAACAATTCCGTCAGCCTCGATAAAATAACAGTCGATTACGCCCTGAATCAACGTGTAAAAATCGGATTTAACGGTATCCGTGAGAGAAGAAACTTTCTTTCGGAAGGTGAAGGGAACCTCACGGAAAAACGCACGGCTTTTTCGCAGTCTTTCCGCCATATCCGAGGAAAGAAGTGATTCGATTGCGGGAATATCCGCCGCCGCGCGCTCCTTTTCGGTCAAGCCCATCCTCTCAAGCTGAGAAGCGACATCGCTGTCGTAAAAATCCAAATGCTCGACTATATAATGCATTATACTACCTTTTTGAAGACTTGTAAATACTTTATCCGAATTTAAATATTCGGGAGCGGAAAGAGAGGCGGCCTCCAATGCGAAAAACGGCTCTGCGTCCTCGTCCGAAAAGGCGGCTCCGCTTTTTAATTCGCTGACGGAATATTTGTTTTTAACGGAAATAAGGTCGCTCTTGGGACAGCGTCGGCCGAGCGCCGCATCGATTTCGCTTCCGAAGGGAAGGGGGGAGAGCGCTTCGATTTCGCTTGCCTCCTCCTTTGCCTTTTCCTCATCGGAGAAGCAAACGGTTATTTCGGGAACACCCGTTTCGCGGGAGCAAGCCGAAAGCCAGCCGAAGGGAGAGGAGGCAAGAGAAAGCTCGGATGGCAAAATGACGCCCTTTTTCTCGGGACGGAGGATACCGCGGATTTCGTCGTCCGTTTTATCGGCGGAAAAGCTTTCGGAGGCAATAATCTCCAAATGCTCGCGGGCACGGGTCAGGGCAACGTATAAAACGCGCATTTCCTCGGAAAGAGAGCCTTCCCGTTCCCTTAGTGCGGCAAGCTTTACCGTGGGAGCGGAAATAACGCTCCTGTCGGGATAAAAGGCGTTAATCGAAATTCCCGTTTCCGTGCTGAGAAACAAATCACCGGAGGAGGCGCGCCTGTTGAACCGTGCGGCGACACCGGGGAGGAAAACATAAGGAAATTCAAGCCCCTTGCTTTTATGTATCGTCATGATTCTGACGGCGTTCGCGCTGCTTTCCGCGGAGGAGTCCGGCTCGATTCCGCCGGAGGAATAAAGGCTTTCGATATATTTTAAGAAATTGAAAAGCCCCTTATAGGATGAAGAGTCGGATTTTTTCGCAAAGCTTAAAAACAGGTTAAGGTTTGCGATATGAGTATCGCTTTCCGACATGGAGCTCACGTAGGAGGTATAGTCCAGCTCGGAGATAAGGCGGGAGGTGAAATCGTAAACACCGGAGAGGGAGGCCTCGCGCCGCCATTTTTTGAGCTTATTCATGAAGTAAAGGCATTTTCCGTTGGGAGCCTCACCCTCGGAAAAGCACTTCACCGCCTCGTAAAAATAGGGCTTTTTCAAAAGGGCGAGGGATGTAAGAAGGTCGGTATCGAAATTGAAGAAGGGTGAGCGCAGAACCGCGATAAGGTCAATGTCCTGAAGCGGATTGTCAACCACTCGCAAAAGCGAAAGAAGAAGAGCAATCTCCCGACTGTCGAAGAAGCTCAGCTCCTTTTCGTAAATAACGGGAATGTCATATGCGCAAAGCGCCGCCTCAAAGTCATCGGCGCGATTTTTCGTAACGCGCATAAGCACGGCAATGTCGCCGTAGCGAATGGAGCGATATCCGTTTTCCTTTTTGTCGTAAACCTTAAAGCCGGAGGATATAAGCTCCTTTATGCGCTTTGCGAGAAAATCCGCCTCGGCGGATAAAAGCTCGCCTTGTTTTTTTCCGCGTGCGGCAATGCATGTCATTGTCATGGCGGGCATAACGGCCCTTTCGGTGTAAACACCGTTTTCATAGCGCAAAAGCTCAGTTCCTTCATAGGCGACGCCGCCCAAGGTCTTGCTCATCAGCGCTTTGAAAACCGTGTTCACGTCGGCTATCATCTCCGGGGTGGAGCGAAAGTTTGCGGTAAGCGAAATTCTGATTTTTTTATCCTCGGGTGTTCGGCTTGCGATATCGGTAAATTCCGCGGCTTTTTTCGCGAATATCCTCTCCGGGTCGGTATGGCGGAAGCGATATATGCTTTGCTTCATGTCGCCGACCATGAAAACGTTGTGCTTGTTCGACGAAACAAGCCCTATTATTGCTTCTTGGATATCGTTTATGTCCTGATATTCGTCAACGTAAATTTCGTCGTAAAGGTCTTTAATCTCGGCGGCGAGGGCGGAGGGGTTTTCGGGATTATCGGCATCGGTCAAAAGCCGCAGGGCAAAATGCTCCAAATCGTTAAAGTCCAGCACGTTTTTCTCCGCCTTTTTTTCGGAATAAACCGAAAGCGCCTTTGATGCGGCATCCGCAAGCACGCAAACGTATTTTGACATGTAAAGCGCCGTTGAGGCGGCATCGTCGTAGGTGGTGTCGATAAGCGGAGCGGCATGCTCCGTGACAAGCTTTTTGGCGGAATTGTGAAGCTCCGATGCGCTTTTTTTGATTTCGGGGTCGGCATCCTTTTTTCCGCCCGTGAAGGACGCAAATTTGAAGGAGGATAAAAATTCGTAGGTGCCGTCCCAGGAACGGGGCTTTTTGAGAAATTCCGAAATCGCGTCGATTTCGGCGGCGGTCTTATCGTAAAGTGTGGCAAGGCCGGGCTCCTTCTCCAGCAGCTCCGCCGCGTTTTCAAGGCAGGTTAAGGCTTCGGATATGAGGCTGTGCGCCCTCGATAAAAGCGGCTCGGAAAAGGGGTCATTTCCCTTTTCGATGCCGAGATACATTTGCTTTGCGTTCTCAAGCCACCGCTCCGGGAAGGGGGTGCTCATGGCGAAATCCCTTACCGCGCTTATCATTTCCGTAAGCTTAAGGTCGTTCTTCTGCGAAGAAACAAGGTCGGAAAGGGCAAGAAAGTCGGAGTTCTTACACTCATAAAAGAAGTCTGCGGCCTCCTCCAATGATTCGGCAAGCATTATGCGCCTGTCGTAATTGTTGAGAAGGGTAAAGGACGGGTCAAGCCCGATATGGTGAAAATAGGTTTTCAGAAGCTTTAAGCAAAAGCTGTGAAGGGTGGAGATATCGGCGGTGTCCGCACGGGAAAGCTGCCTTTTCAAATATGCCTTTTTATTGTCGTCGTCCTCCGAAATAAGTGCATCGGTAAGGCTTTTTTTGATGCGCTCCCTCATTTCGGCGGCCGCCGCATTGGTGAAGGTGATTATCAAAAGGCGGCCTATATCCGCGCCGTTTTTGATGCGCTCGGTTATTCTGCCGGTCAAAACCTGGGTTTTTCCGCTTCCCGCCGCCGCCGTAACCAATATATCCGAAAGCGGGGCATAAACCGCACTTTCCTGCTCGGCAGTCAGCTTCATTTGCCTTCACCTCCTTCGTTATCATCCGTTAACGCTTGCCTGAAATGCTCCCAAGCGTTGTCCTCGATATTTTGAATCTCGCTTGCCCGAGCGGCGGGTGAGCATGCGGCTTTGAAATCACAGTATTCGCAGGGGGAGAAGGAGCCCTTAACGGGAGATATGTCAAAGCTTCCCTTTCTCATTTCCGCAGTAAGCTGAGCGATAACCTTTTTCACCCGTGCGAAAAGCAGGGCAAAATCCTCCTCCGTGGCAAGGCTTGCGGAATAATATTTTCCGTTGAGGCGGGAAACCGCGCCTTCCTTTATTACGGGCTGCGGCTCCGCTTTTTCGAGAAAATCGGGTGAGGACAGCAAAAGCCCCTTGAGCTTGTGGGTCTCCTCGCGTTCCCTTTCCATTTCCTCGCGTGTTTTTCTTTTTTTATCCTTTTTGTCGGAAATTGTCGGGTCGTCGAACCTAAAATAAAGCATTCCGCCCGGCTTTCTTTTTTCGTTTGTCAGGGCAAGCATGTAAACCGAAAGCTGAAGGCTGAGGCCGGAATAAATTTCGGAAAACGAAAAGCTTTTGTTCCCGGATTTATAGTCGACTATCCTTATAAATTCGCCCTCCGACGTTTTAAGGGCATCGGCACGGTCAACCTTTCCGGTAAGGCGAACGGTCCCGTCGGGAGTGGGAATATTAATGGCGCCGTACTCGTGACCGTCATCAAACACTATTTCACTGCCCAGCGGCACGAAGCCGCCGTATTCGAATTGCTCCTTTATCTTAAGAAGCATTTTAAGCGCAAGCTTTTCCAAGCGGTGAAGCAGAAAAAGCGCGCGGTCGGAGTTTTTAAGGTAATATGAGCCGTCGGCGATTATTCGGCTTGTGGCTTGGGAAAGCACACGGCAGAGCTCCTCCTCGGTTACATCCGCGAAGGAAAGGGCGTTTTCTTCCATATATGCGCCGGCGGCCTCCGCATAAAGGTGAAGGATGGAGCCGATATCCCCGCCCGAAAATGCGGCGGTTTTTCTGGGTCGTGCATTTAAAACATAGCTCATGAAATATTTGAAGCGGCAGGAGGAATATGCCTCAAGGCGTGAAATGCTTGTTTTGAACTCATCGGGGAAAAGCTTTTTCGTAAGCTCCTCCGAAAGGGGCGCGATGTAACGCATGGAGGAAAAGGCATCCGGGATTTTCGGGAGCGGCCGCCCGCTTTTTAAGAACCAGCCGTAGAGCTTTAAGTATATTTCGTCGATTTCCTCACCCGCGGCACGGCGGTTAAGCTTGTCAAGCATAACGTGGAGCGCAATCGAGGGAGCGGACAAAAGCTCCTCGGTGCTTATCGGGTCATTGTCCGACGAGGCGGTAAGCCTCGGGAAAATTTCGCGCAGCTTGCCGATGACGGGGGACGGGGAAAGTGAGCCGCCGTCCGCGCTTTTTTTGGGATACGAAAGAAAAAGCTTTTTTTCCGCCGCGTTCAGCACAGAATACAAAAGCGCCTGCTCCTCGTAGTTAAGCTGCTCCGTATCGGGTGCGGTGGGAAGCTTCATCGAATTGAGTATTTTTTTGTCGTTATCGGATAAAAGTCCGTCATTTTCGGGGATTTTCGGGAAAACGCCCGAATTTAAGCCGAGAATGAAAAGGAAGGGAGCCTTTGCGCCCTTAAACCTTGATGCGCCGGAGAAATTAACCGCGGCGGCACCGGAGGGAATTATTGCACCCTTAACAAAGGAAAGCCCCTCCGAAAAGGCGTCCAGCAGGACGGAGGCGGACATGGGCTCAGCCCCGGCCGCGGCCGAAAGCGAATCGAGAGCCGAAATAACCGCGTTGTAGACGCTTTGCGTCATATCCGCACGGTCGGTTTCCCCGTCCTTACGGAAGGTGTTTATAAGGGTGACCACCCTTTCCGGAAGCCCTGAATCGGTCATGAATTCATAAACCGCGCGGCAAAAAGCACCCGCGGTAATTTTCCCTTTAAGCTTCGTGCGAAGGGGTATAAGCGGGGCGAGGGCACAGTCCCTGGCTCGGCTCAGGCGCTCCGACAGTGCCGAATCGCCGCCTCTGCCCATGCGGATATCCGCGCGATAGCTCCATTTTTCCTCGCTGAAGAACTGCGAGGGATACATTCCGCTTTCCAATATGTAGTTTTCGAGAAGGTCTGTTTCTTCGAGCGGTATGTCGGAAAAGCCGCTTTTTAAGTATCTTAAAACAGGCGAAAGAGAGGAGGGCGAAAGGGAGGCCTCCACGGCCGAGGTTATATAGATGAAAAGCGGATGGTCGGCCGCGCTTAATTTTTCCGTATCCGTAACGGGGATTTCGGCCTCCGCGAAAATACTTTTGAGGGTTGACGAATAATTTTCGGGCGTTCGGCACACAACGCTTATATCGCCGAAGTCCGCCTCGCCGCTTTTGACAAGAGTCAGGATTTTCCCGGCGGTACGGTAAACCTCGGAATAAACGCTGTCCGCTTCGAGGAGGAAAATAGAATCCGTTTCGCCTTCGTATTTTTCGGGCGAAAACGAGAAAAAGCTTTTTTCCAGGTGCGAAAGCTCACCGCCGCCCTTCGCTTCGAGGTGCCTTGAGGAAACGGGCACGTTCATTTTTTTCGCCTCATCGATAAGGCGACGGGCGGTTTCCTCTGCGGTGACGAACTGAAAGCCCAAATCCTCGGGGTCGGTACAAAGCGAAATAGTGACGGACGCGGCCCGGGATAAAAGCGCGCTTATAACCTTAAGCTCCGATAGGGTGAAGCTTGAAAAACGGTCGATGTATATATGCCTTCCGCGAAGGGGCGAAGTTTCCGTGAGTCTGTCATAAAGGCGCAAAAGGTCATCGTCGCTGTCGGTATAGCCCGAGGCGATAAATTCAAGATATTTTTCATACAGGAGGCTGATATCCGAAAGCTTGTCGGAAAGACTGCCGCTTATGTTATCCGCGGCGGATTTTAACATATCGGGCGATACGCCGTAGCGCTTAAGCTCCTTAATCAACGAAAGAAGCTTCTCCGAAAAGCCCGGCTTTAATGCGGTTTTTTTGAAGGCACAAAGCCGCTCGGCGTTTTTTACGCATATTAAAAAAAGCGCCGTTATTTTTCCCGAGGGGTCAATGGATTTGCCGCCGAAGGGCCCCTTGACGGAAAGCTTGTGCGCGAGGCGCGCGAAGGACAAAACCTCCGCACCGCCGCAGCCCAAAACATCGCAATGGGAAAGAAGCTTTTTTTCTGCGGACAGGGAGTGGGTTTCCGGCACGATCAAAAGGCCGTCGTTTTCGGCGGCAAGACGCGTTATTTCGTCGCTTTTTCCGCTTTTTGCGCGACCCGTCAAAATTTCAAGGGGCATTTAGTCCTCCTTTTTTACGCGGTCATACACCCAATATGAAAAGCGGAGCCCGCCGCTTTCCTGCATTTCGCCCTTTTCCGAGGGAACAAACGAGTCATCCTCATCGAGATTGGGGAAAAATCTGTCCGCGTCGAATTTACGGTCTATCTTGGTGATATATGCTCTGTCCACGTAGGGCAAAAACGTGCGATAAATACTTTCGCCGCCGAAAACAAACGCACGCTCGTTTTCGCCGACGGCGGAAAGCGCCTCATCGACACTGTGAACCACGGTGACGGGCTTGTCTATCACCTCGTCGGGGAAGCACAAAACAATGTGCCGCCTTCCGGGAAGCGGATTTCCGCCGGGAAGTGATTCCAAGGTTTTTTTGCCCATGATAAGCGTGTGCCCCATAGTAAGCTCCTTAACATGCTTAAGATCGCCGGGAATGTGGCACAAAAGGTCATTCCCCTTGCCGATTCCCCAGCCTTTATCAACCGCAACAATAAGCTCCATTTTAATTACCTCACATTAAATTTAATGAATTTCACCAAAAAGTGACAATATGCTTCACGTTTTATTATAATATAATATAAATAAAATTGCAAGCGCGGTTTTTTAAAAGTTAAAAATGAAATAAACCATTGATTTTTTCATAAAATTATGTTATAATTCTAAAATAAAATAAGGAGGCGTATCGAATGAAAGAATATAATGTGGGTATTATCGGTGCAACCGGTATGGTCGGTCAGAGGCTGATAACGCTTCTGTATAACCATCCGTGGTTTAAGATAAATGCGCTTGCGGCATCAAGCTCCAGTGCGGGAAAGCCTTATGCCGAGGCGGTCGGTGGCAGATGGGCGTTGTCGGCTCCCATGCCCGAGGGTGTTTCGGATATGCCGGTTTTCGATGCCCTTTCCGATATGGGAAAAATTAAAAATAAGGTTGATTTCGTTTTTTGCGCGGTCAACATGAAAAAGGATGAAATCCGTGCCTT
>CAZRUB010000062.1:7036-7963 GCA_964603185.1 uncultured Ruminococcus sp. | reverse complement strand
CGCAAAGCTTATAAACCTTTTCCTTCCTCAGGGCAAAAAAATCAATCCCATGATCGGTGCGGCGGGCATATCGGCATTTCCCATGTCCGCACGTGTTGTTCACAAAATGGGCTTGGAGGAGGATAACCAGAACTTCCTTCTTATGCATTCGATAGGCGTAAACGTTTCGGGGCAGGTTGCGTCCGTTATTGCGGGCGGTATCGTGATAAACCTTGTTTCCGCGCTTGTTCACTGATTTTTCAACAGATTTTTAATCGTTTTCGATAGGAGGCTTTTTTATGAACACATCCGCTTTTTTAAGGGTTCTTCCCCTTTTGTTAAAGGGCTTTTTGGGCGTTTTTATCGTAACCGCCGTGATAATTCTTTCCGTTGTGATATTAAACCGTATTTCATATAAAAAATAAAAAAGGAGCGTCGATTATGAGCAATTACAAAATAGGCACCAAATGCATTCAGGCCGGCTATACCCCCGCCAATGGGGAGCCGCGCCAAATTCCCGTTATCAGAAGCACCACCTTTAAATACGATACCAGTGAAGCTATGGGCAGGCTTTTCGACCTGGAGGACACGGGCTATTTTTATTCGCGTCTTGCCAATCCCACCAACGATCATGTTGCCGCACGAATTGCCGAGCTTGAGGGCGGCGAGTGTGCGCTTTTAACCTCCTCCGGTCAGGCGGCAAACCTCTTTGCCGTTTTCAATATTGCCAAGGCGGGAAGCCACATCGTTTCATCCTCCGCGATATACGGCGGAACCTACAACCTTTTTGCCGTTACCATGAAAAAAATGGGGATTGACGTTACCTTCGTTTCCCCGGACTGCACCGAAGAAGAATTGGATGCGGCCTTTCGTCCGAACACAAAGGCCGTTTTCGGCGAAACAATCGCAAACCCCGCGCTTTCCGTGCTCGATATTGAGGTGTTTGCC
>CAZRUB010000062.1:0-7026 GCA_964603185.1 uncultured Ruminococcus sp. | reverse complement strand
GCACAGGCACGGTGTTCCGCTGATTGTGGACAATACCTTTGCCACCCCCATCAACTGCCGCCCCATTGAATTCGGCGCGGATATAGTCACCCATTCAACCACAAAATATATGGACGGTCACGCAAGCACGATAGGCGGCGTTGTTGTGGATTCCGGTAATTTCGATTGGAGCCGTTATCCCGATAAGTTCCCCGGGCTTACCACCCCCGATGACAGCTATCACGGTGTCGTTTATACCGAAAAATTCGGCAGGGCGGCGTATATCACCAAGGCGACCGTTCAGCTGATGCGCGACCTGGGCGCCATCCAGTCGCCGGACAACGCCTACATAATTTCCCTGGGTCTTGAAAGCTTGGAGCTCAGAATGCGCCGCCATTCGGACAATGCGTTAAAGGTTGCGACCCATCTTCAAGGCTGCGACAAGATAGCCTGGGTGCGCTATCCCGCGCTCCCCGGGGACAAATATTACTCCCTCGCCGAAAAATACCTTAAAAACGGTGCCTCCGGGGTTATATCCTTCGGAATCAAGGGCGGAAGAAGCGCGGCCGAGAGCTTCATGAAAAAGCTTCGGCTCGCATCCATCGAAACTCACGTTGCGGATTCGAAAACCTGCTGCCTGCACCCCGCAAGCTCCACTCACCGTCAGATGACGGATGAGGAGCTTGAAAAAGCCGGCGTGGGAGCCGACCTGATAAGGTTCTCCTGCGGGATTGAGGACGCCGACGATATAATCGCAGATATCGACAACGCCTTGGCCGAATAAGCCTAAAACGAATTTAATTTCCTAAAACGAATTTAAGGAGAGAATAAAATGCCGATTAAAATTCCCGGCAATTTGCCCGCCGCGAGGGTTTTGGCGGAGGAGAACATCTTTGTTATGGAGGAAGCCCGCGCGGAAACTCAGGACATCCGCCCCCTTCAGATAGGAATATTAAACCTTATGCCCAACAAGATAACCACGGAAACGCAGCTTTCCCGTTTGCTGGGAAACACCCCTCTGCAGGTGGAGGTGGAGCTTATTCAGGTTTCCACCCACAAAGCCAAAAACGTTTCCGAGGAGCATATGCTGAAATTTTACAAGACGTTTGATGAGATTAAGGACCGCAAGCTTGACGGCTTCATAATCACAGGCGCTCCCGTGGAGAAGCTCCCTTATTCCGATGTCAACTATTGGGATGAGCTTTGCACCATTATGGAATGGACGAAAACAAACGTCCACTCCACCTTCCACATCTGCTGGGGTGCGCAGGCGGGGCTTTACTATCACTACGGAATCGAAAAAAAGCTGCTTCCCCAAAAGCTTTCCGGGGTGTACGCACACAAGGTAATGCGCCCGGGCTCCATGCTTATGCGCGGCTTTGACGATGAGTTTTACGTTCCCCATTCGCGCCACACCGAAATCGATACAAAGGATGTCGAAAAGCACCCCGAAATCAAAATCCTCGCCTGCTCCGAAAAGGCCGGGCTTTACGCCGCGGCGACCGACGGCGGAAGGCAGATTTTCATTACCGGTCATTCGGAATACGATAAAAACACGCTTAAGGACGAATATCTGCGCGACCTTGCCGCAGGGCTCCGACCTCACATACCCGAAAACTACTTCCCGAACGACGACCCCGAAAAGGAGCCGCGGGTTACCTGGCGCAGTCATGCGAATTTAATATATTCAAACTGGCTTAACTATTACGTTTACCAAAACACGCCGTTTGATATCTCCAAAATCAAATAATAATGCTCCGAAGCGAAACGCTTCGGGGCATTATTATTCCTTCCGCTTGACGCTTGCCTGCGTCCCGTCCGAAATTAAAAATACCGTGAAAAAGCTTGAAATATATCGAATTGCGGTGTATAATAAGCTTGTCGGAGCTTTTCCGACGTTATAGGCAGTCTTGGAATGAACATTCCGTGGACGGCTCGCCCCAAGCCCCGTTATTGTGACGGAAGGGGGTGTTGCTTATGAAATACATATTAAGAGTATTGATTTTTGTAATCATATTTTTGATATTTTTTCAAATAAAAGCAAATTAGTCGCCCACACGTCCAAATGTAGCGACTAATTTTCGTTAGACTTGGCGGGTCGTTCAACCGACTGCCTTTTTTATACTATAATTATATCCCCGATTTATTTTTTTGTCAATGCCTTTTCAAGAAATATTTTTCCTTTTCAATTAAAAAATCCTCTTGCTTTTTCCCATAAACAATGGTATACTGAAGTCAGACACTTGCCAAGAAACGAAACCAAGGAGGAGATACATATGTTTGCAAAAAAAGGGCTTATGATTGACTGCTCCAGAAACGCGGTCAGAACGGTTAAAACCGTTGAGCGACTTATCGATATCATGTCCGCACTCGGCTATAACACCTTGATGCTCTACACCGAGGATACCTACGAAATAGAGGGTGAGCCGCGCTTCGGCTATCTGCGCGGGAGATATTCCCGTGAGGAGATAAAGCACCTTGACGCCTACGCGGCGAAAAAGGGGATTGAGCTTATTCCCTGCATCCAAACCCTGGCGCACCTGAACGCGATAAAGCGCTGGTACGGCGGTTATTTTGACGTTAACGACATTCTTTTGACCGACTCGGACGAGGTGTACACCTTCATCGAAAAAATGCTTAAAACCGTGTCGGAATGCTTTACCTCGCGCACCGTCCACATCGGAATGGACGAGGCGCACATGCTCGGCCTCGGCCGACATCTTGACCTTCACGGCTACGAGGAGCGCTCCTCCATCATGAGGCGCCACCTTAAGAGAGTTGCCCAAATCGCCGAGGAGCAGGGCTTATCTCCGCTTATCTGGGGCGATATGTTCAGACGCGAGATTCAATCCGGCGAAGACGGGAAAGCCTGCCTTCCCGAAAACGTCACCCCCGTTTACTGGGACTATTATTCCATCGATAAGGCAAACTATCAAAAGAAGATGGCCGACTACAAGGCCTTTGCGCCGAGCTTCTGGTTCGCCGGCGGGCTTTGGACGTGGACGGGCTTTCTGCCCCATAACGACTATTCCGTAAGGGCAAGCCGTGCCGCAATAGAAAGTGCGGCGGAGGCGGGAACCGAAAACGTCTTTTTCACCCTCTGGGGCGACAACGGCGCGGAAGCTTCGCTTTTCTCCGTGCTTCCCTCGATTTATTACGTTTCGCGCCTTTTGGACGGCGAGGACGACGAGGAAAAAATCAAGCGGGGCTTTTATGAGTTTACCGGCATTAAATACGATGATTTCATGCTCTTGGATCTTCCCGAAATCAACGCGACGCCCGAAAACAGGAACAATCATGTCAACCCCGAAAAATACATGCTTTATACGGACCTTTTCTTGGGCATTTTCGACACGACCGTAGCCCATGAGCGAAACGAGGCTTATGCCCGTGCCGAAGCGGCGCTCGCCACCCTTTCGGAGAATCCGGAATACGGCTATATTTTCAAATCCGCCTCCTCCCTTTGCGGCGCACTTAAAATCAAGAACGACCTGGGCAAGCGCACAAGGGAGGCATACAACGCTCATAAGGGCGGCTCCGATGATGAGCTTTCCGCTCTCATTGCCTCCTACGACGCACTCACAGCCGCCCTCGAAAAATTCTACCGCGATTTTCGCACCCAGTGGATGACCGAAAACAAGCCCTTCGGGTTTGAGGTTCAGGATTTGAGGCTCGGCGGCTTAATCGGGCGCACCAAGCACTTAAAGGAGCGGCTCTCGGCCCTTCTTAACGGTGAAGCGGACGTTATCGACGAGCTGGAGGAGGAAATCCTCGACTTCTACGGAAGCGAGGTTCACACCTATGACCTTTGCTATAACGACCATGCGCTCTCCGTTTCAACCTCGGTTGTGTAAAAAAGCTTCATGCTCCGGTATAGTCGCTGAACCGGGGGATTTTCGTACAAAATGCGGTGCTGCGCGTTACCCTCAGCTTTGAATTGTAAAGCGTTGATATTACATAGCCTCGGAGGTTATTAACGTCCGGGGCTTTTTTCATTGCCTCGATTGTGTATTCAACATCCGAGGCTACGAGTGTCGAAAGCTTATTTGCAACCTCCTCACCGCTTTTCCTTTCGCCGTTTATCGTATACGCTTTGTCCCCTTGTCCCGTCATGACCTCCTCCATTATCTCAACAATCGCATCAACGCTCACTCTGCCAAACATAAGCTCCAAATACGGATAATCTATTTGCTTTTTTATTTTTGCCCTTACCTCGCCCCTTTGGGTTATTGAATCGGGATTATTTTTTTTATTTTTATTTAAATTATTATTATTTGCTTCTTCCTTTGCGAGCTCGGGGCCTCGCGCTTCGCCTTCCTCAGGAGGTGCTTCTTTTGCGCACTCAGAGCTCTCTTTTTCCGCACACAAGAAGTCCGTAAGATAGATTAGGGCGGGCTTACCCAGCCCCTGCTTTTTTCGTGCTATCAGCCCCGAGGCCTCAAGCTCGGAATAAAGCCTTATGCACTTGTCCTTTCCCACGTTCAAGAGCTTTTTCGCCTCCTCCTGCGTGAAATAGATATAGGTTTTTCCTTCCTTGTCCTTCCAGCCGTTTTTTTCGGAAAGACTCCTCCTGTCCAAAAGAAAAACATATAAAATTTTGGAATCGTTGGAAAGTCCGATGTATCTGACGTCCGAAAATAAAGCCTTGGGAATTTTGCAAAACGCCTCGTTTTTTTTCATTTTTCATACCTCTCTTTCATAGTCGGGGGTCGCCGAAATCATGCTTTTTTTAGGCTGACCCTCGCCTATATTATACAAAAAAAGGCCGTGCGAAAAAAAGTCCCCCCGGGGCAAAGGTCGGAAAATACGGAGGGCTTGTACGGCAAAAAAAGAAGCCCGAATGCGCGAGGAAAATTCCTCGCGTATTCGGGCATTTGGGTTCTCACATAAGTGTTAACTTGCGTACTATCTTGCGTATCGGCTTAAATTCGCCGTCAGCGCGCGAGGCACCTTCAGCTGCCGCAAGCAATTCAGCCGAGCTTACTCAAAGCTTGACCGTCTTGCCGGTTTTGATGCTTTCGTAAACCGCATTCATCGCTTCGATTGTCTTTTTATGCCATCTTAAGTTGATAAGCGGCGTTTTATTGCTTCTGATATTGTCCACAAACTCGTCGATTAAGCCCACCCACTCGTCAAAATAGGTGTACTGCACGGTATAGCGGTCGTTCGGGCAGCCGTTGTGATAAACGTTGGGGCCGAAGCAATCGGACATGATTGTGCCCTTTTCGCCGTTTAACGTGATGTTAACCTCCATACGCTTGGGGAAAACCTCCCAGCCGGGACCCGGCACCTTTAAGCGCTCCTCCATTTTCGACCAGGACGGGTCAAGGGAAAATACGGTGCCGTCCTTCATTTTGCCGATAACGGTGAGCATGTCCTCCTCCTCGATGTCGGGACGGATGTTCTTTGCCACCTCGGCATAGATTGTGTCGAAATCGCTCCCCGTCATGTGCCTTATCATGTCGAAGATGTGCGGATGGTCGCAAAGCGCGCCGCCGCGGAAGCGCGGGTCACCCTCGGCAATGGGCACCCTTTTGCCGTAGCTTTTTTCCGGAACGCCCTGCCACGGGAACGCCCACACCGGCGATAATGTGATGTTCGTTGCGTTAAAGGACTTGATTTTTCCGATGGCATCGCTTTTTATAAGCTCGAAAAGGCGGCTTATTACGGGGTTGTAGTGCATTTCAAGCTCAATCTGGCACACAACGCCATGCTTCTCCGTGAGGCTTATCATCTCGTCGTATTCCGCCATGTCAAACGTGGGAATTTTCATGGAAAGAATGTGAATGCCGCGCTCGGCGCAAAGCTTCATCTGACGAAGATGGTCGGAATTTTCGCTTGCAAGCACCACGGCCTCGATTTCGGGATGAGCGTTCAGCATTCGGAGCTCGTCATCATAGCACGGAATGCCGGAAACGGAGTCCAAAAATACCTTTTTTACCTCATCGTTGGCGGTCGAAACCGCAACCCAATCAAGCTTCGGGTTTTCCTTCAGCACCTGATAATATTTTCTTGTATGACCGTGAGTCATGCTCATCATGGCAATTTTCAAAGGTTTCATAATTAAAATTCCTCCCTTTCCCCGCTCATTTCGGATTTTTTCGCATGGGCGATTATTTTATCAAGAATTTCTTCGTTTTCCTTTGCCGCGGCAAGCTCACCCGAGGAGGCAAGCCGGAACGCCGCGCGTACCACAGCCGCCTGCGAAATCGAAAGCCCGTAAAGCTCATAATCCACATCGGTGAAGCGCTCCTCTTTTTCACCGTAAAGGTAAACCGAATCCTGCTTTAGTTGCGCGTCAACCACTATGTCGCACGCAATGCCGCGCTCGGAGATTATCTCGTGCTTATCCTTGGGCTCCGTTCCCTTTTTAAGGGTTGCGGCAATTTCGATTGTGATGACAACGCCGCCCTTTGTTTTCAAAACCGCGTTTAAAACGTTATCGTTTCTCATAACCGTTACCGTGCATATTTCGTCGTTCAATACGAAGCGGCAGATGTCCGCCTCCGTTTTAAGCTCCTCGTAAACGTCCGCGCCGAGGTTTACGATGCGCTGAACCCTCATAACGCTTATGCCGCGTAAGGTGCCGCCCGTGACTATGTTTTTAAGCTCAATAAAGCGTCTTTCCGCCCTCCCGGCGAATATGGGATATTCCTTACCCTCTGTTACAACCGTTTTTTCGTCCTTCAGGGTCACATGTGTGCCGACCTCATATTTTTCGCACAGAAAATCAAGCTTTTCCTGCAGTTTTTTCATAATCTACGCCTCCTCTTATTATCTTTCGGCTTATTAAAGCATTTTAATTCTGGGCTTGTATTTTTCAAGATAAGCCGCGTTCTTCTCGTCGCCTCCGGGCGTGTTGGCCGATGACCAAACCGGCGGGGTTACGCCGTTTTCCACGCACAATTTAACGGTTTCGATTTCCAGAAGGTGCGCAATGTAAAAATCGATTATGTTGGATACGGGCGCAATGGGCGTTGAAAGCCCGGGCACGTTCACAACCGCATCGCCCACGGGGTTAAAGTCATCGATGCACACATCGGCATA
>CAZRUB010000061.1:0-7967 GCA_964603185.1 uncultured Ruminococcus sp. | reverse complement strand
CGTAGCCGAAAGAGAATAATCCGAAAAAGAAAACAGGCTTCATATTGATGTGAGCCTGTTTTTTGCGGCTTAAAAAGCCGAAGCCTTGTTAATTATTTCCTTTGCCGCAGCATCCGCGGCAGCATCCGCGGCGCCGTTTATCATCATGTGCTCCTTCTCCTCCTCGCACGCAAGCGCAAGCGCGAAGGCCGCGCGTCCCTTTGCCGTTTTGAGCCCGTAACGCTTTTTAATCTCGGAAAGAATTTTTTCATATCGCTCATCCGTGCCCTCCAAATGCGCCGCCTTATAAAAATCCAGCACCTCGTCGCGCTCTCCCGAGGGGAAAACCTCATGCGGAGCGGTTGAATCGAATACCGCAAGGGACAAGTCCCGCACGATAACCATATCCAAGCTTTCCTTATCGAAGCCGCAATAATAAACCTCCGTTTCATATCCCATCGAAAGCGCCCGCTCCGCCAGCTTTTTAAGAAAGGTGGATTTTCCCGTTCCCGGCCGCCCCTTTATCAAAAAGCGTCTTTTTAAGCCCTCCGTTAAATTTTCTATATAATTTTTCTGCCCCTCGCTCGTAAAGCACCCGAAAAACCTCTCGTGCTTAATGCCCCGTTTATCGCTTGCCCTTTTTACAACAAGGCGGTTAAGCTCATCCTCGCAAAAACGCGTTAAGCTTTTTGTATCCATATTTTTTACATATACGCCTTCCCATTCGTCATGAATAAGCTTCGCCTGTGCATATTCCGTATATAAAAGCGAATACATCTCATTTATTGTTTTTTCCGTATCGAAGCATCCTACGCCGTCACCCGACGCCGCTGAGCTTATCCTTTCTCCGACGCCGCCGTAAAGCTCCCCGTCTACCACCGCCAGAGTTTTCGACCGCACAATAACCGCATCGAGATATTTCCCTCCGAAGGGCGAGAAGGCATATTCCGCAGCCTCACCCGCGGAATCGAAATATTCACCCACCGCGGACATTATCCTTGTTTTGACGGTTTTTGACCTTCCCTCAATAACGTAAATTCGATTAACCCCCGAAAGCTCCCGCTCCAAAAAGCTTACGCAGCCCGAGGCGGTTACCGCTCTCAAAAAATAATTCACACGCATAAAAACACCCCTTAAAAAAATATGCAGACGATTTCACCGTCTGCATATTTTATGCGTATTTTCCGAAAAAAATCACAAGAGCTCCGAAAGAGTTATCGAATCAAAATATTCGTTCGTCATTTCGTTAAACCTGTTCCACATGGTATAAATGCGGCACGACGCCGTCGCCTTGCACGGCTCCGCCTTTTTTGACACACATTTGACCGGTGCCAATTCGCCCTCCGTCAGCCTTAATATTTCACCGATTTTATATTCGGACGGGCTTTTCGAAAGACTGTAGCCGCCGCCCTTGCCGCGGATTCCCTTAAGCAGGCCGTTTTTTGTCAGAACCGGCACAATCTGCTCAATATATTTAAGCGAAAGCCCCTGCCTTTCGGCAATATCCTTCATGGGAATATATCCGTC
This sequence comes from uncultured Ruminococcus sp., assembly GCA_964603185.1. Taxonomy (GTDB): domain Bacteria; phylum Bacillota; class Clostridia; order CAKSNL01; family HGM11501; genus HGM11501. The sequence continues at coordinate 6,461 of CAZRUB010000061.1, read as the reverse complement.
ATCCATATGCTCCGCAAGGTCAATAAGCACATGAAGCGCGTACCTTCCCCGTGTTGAAATCATCATTTTCGCTCACCGCCGTGCTTATTCGTCATGTGAATGAGCGCATTTGATTTTCGCGAAGCTTGCCTCATCATAAGCTATGCCGTTTCGTTTGTAATAATCCTCAACCGCGGACTTTATCGCCTCCTCCGCAAGCACGGAGCAGTGAAGCTTGTGTGCCGGAAGTCCGTCCAAGGCCTCCGCAACGGCCTTATTCGAAAGCTCCAGCGCCTCCGAAACCTTTTTGCCCTTTATCATTTCCGTTGCCATGGAGCTTGACGCAATGGCGCTTCCGCAACCGAAGGTTTCAAACTTAACATCCGTTATGATATCGTTGTCGATTTTTAAGTATATCTTCATTATATCTCCGCATTTTGCGTTGCCGACCTCACCTATTCCGTCGGCGTTTTCGATTGTTCCCACATTGCGGGGATTTTTGAAATGATCCATTACCTTTTCACTGTATAAAGCCATAATAACACCTCACAAATAAAATTTCTTTGTTCCGTTTACCTTATCGTGCCAAAGGGGCGACATATTCCTTAAATAAGCCACGACCTCGGGAACCTTTTTTATTATATAATCGATTTCCTCCTCCGTGTTTTCCTCGGAGAGCGAAAGCCTGAGCGAGCCGTGCGCAACCTCGTGCACTCTTCCGATTGCAAGAAGAACATGACTCGGGTCAAGGGAGCCGGAGGTGCAGGCAGAGCCCGAGGATGCCTCTATCCCCGCCTCGTCGAGCAAGAGAAGCAGGCTTTCGCCTTCTATTCCCTCAAAGCAAAAGCTTACGTTTCCGGGAAGCCGATGCATCCTATCGCCGTTTACCGCCGAATGCTCAATTACCGAAAGCCCCGAAATAAGCTTGTCGCGAAGGTAAGAAACCTTCTTCGAATTTTCCTCTATATTATCGCACGCTTCCTTTGCCGCCGCCGCCATTCCCATAATCGCCGGGATATTTTCGGTTCCGGCGCGCTTGCCGCGCTCCTGCGCACCGCCTTCAATCAAAACGGTAAGCGGTATTCCGCTTTTTGCGTAGAGCACGCCAACGCCCTTGGGACCGTGAAATTTATGGGACGAAACGGAAAGCATGTCTATATTTTCGTCCTTAACGTTAATTTTTATATGACCGTACGCCTGTACCGCATCGGTGTGGAAAATAACGCCGGCCTCACGGCAAACCGCACCGATTTCGGAAATGGGAAGCACCGAGCCTATTTCGTTGTTTGCATACATGGCCGTTACAAGGCAGGTTTCGGGACGGATGGCGTTTTTCACCTGCTCAGCGGTTATGTTTCCGTTTGTGCCCACATCCAAAAGCTCCACCTCAAAGCCCAGACCTTCGAGCTTTTTAAGCGTATGAAGCACCGCATGATGCTCAAACGCGGTGGAAATTATGTGCATTTTGCCCTTTCTTTTTCCTATTTCGGCCGCGGAAACAATCGCCTGATTGTCAGCCTCACTTCCGCCCGAGGTGAAATAAATCTCCTTCGGCGAGCAGCCGAGCGTTTCGGCAATTGTGCTTCTTGCCGAATAAAGCGCCTCCGCCGCCTTCTGCCCGGCTGAGTGAAGGCTTGACGGATTACCGTATATTTTATCAAAATAAGGCAGCATCGCCTCAATCGCCGTACGGCTTGTCCTTGTTGTTGCCGCATTGTCAGCGTATACATTCATAAAAAGTCATTCCTTTCCCAACGGAATAAAAAGCACATTTTTCCTATTCCGTGCAGTGTATCTTCAGTATAAACCCAATTACCTACTTTGTCAATAGGTAATTAACCCTCATTATAGATAAAAAAATTAATAAAAATTTGTCAAAATATATGGAAATCCGCAAAATAAAGTGCTATACTGTATATAAAACAAAAAAAACGCTCCCACGAAAGGTCTTGATGAAATGCCCTCCCCAAGCTATAATCCCTCATCCCTCAGGGCGGATGAATTTATAAATGACGCGGAAATTTTAAGCACGATCAAATATGCGGACGAAAACAAGGATAATATAAAATTACTCAATGAAATTTTGGACAGGGCACGTCCCGTAAAAAAAGACGGCGGGATTTTTTGCCGCGGCCTGAGCCATCGGGACGCTTCGGTGCTTTTGGCCTGCGACAACGATGAAATCAACGAGAAAATATTTCACCTTGCCAAGGAAATAAAGCTTGCCTTTTACGGCAACAGAATCGTCATGTTCGCGCCGCTTTATCTCTCCAATTACTGCGTCAACGGCTGCGTATATTGCCCGTATCACGCGAAAAACAAGCATATCAAGCGCATAAAGCTTTCACAGGAGGATATCAAAAAAGAGGTTATTGCTCTTCAGGACATGGGGCATAAAAGGCTGGCGATAGAAGCCGGTGAGGATCCCGTGAACAACCCTATAGAATATATACTTAGCTCTATTGAAACTATTTATTCAATTCATCACAAAAACGGTGATATACGCCGTGTCAACGTTAACATCGCCGCCACCTCCGTCGAAAATTACCGCCGTCTTAAGGACGCCGGAATAGGCACGTATATCCTCTTTCAGGAAACCTACAACAAAAAAAGCTATGAGCTTCTTCATCCCACGGGTCCCAAGCACGACTACCGCTATCACACCGAGGCGATGGACCGCGCCATGGACGGCGGTATTGACGATGTGGGCCTCGGAGTGCTTTTCGGCCTTGAGGGCTATCGCTACGAATTCGCCGGGCTTTTAATGCATGCCGAGCATTTGGAGGCGGTTCACGGTGTCGGGCCGCACACAATCAGCCTGCCGCGCGTAAAGCCCGCGGATGATATCGATCCCGATGAATTTGACAACGGTATTTCGGACGAAGTCTTCAAAAAAATCGCCGCGCTCATAAGAATTTCCGTTCCTTATACGGGCATGATTATTTCCACACGCGAAAGCGGTAAAATCCGCGGCGAGCTTTTGGAGCTGGGCGTATCCCAGATAAGCGGCGCCTCGCGCACCAGCGTCGGCGGCTACTGCGAAAAGGAGCGCCCCCACGACTCGGAGCAATTTGATGTGTCCGACCAAAGAACCTTGGACGAGGTCGTTTTCTGGCTTATGGAAAACGGGCACATTCCTTCGTTCTGCACCGCCTGCTATCGCGAGGGGCGCACCGGCGACCGATTTATGAGTCTTTGCAAAACCGGGCAAATATCCTCCTGCTGCCATCCGAACGCGCTTATAACCCTGGCCGAATACCTTACGGATTACGCTTCGGAGGAAACTCGGGTAAAAGGTCTTCGGCTTATTGAGTGTGAGCTTGAAAATATCACAAGCGATACCGTTCGCCGAAAAACGGCCGAAGCAATAAACTTGGTCAGGACTACCCGACAGCGCGACTTCAGATTTTAACACATCGATAATTATCAATAAAACCGCAAATAAAAAGGCATTGACCCGTCGGGTCAATGCCTTAACATATCGATGAGCTTAAATTCTTTCGATTTTCATTTGTCAAAAAATCCATCCCGCGAAAAGGAGAAAACATAACTGCCGACGATTTAAAGCGTTTTAAGGGGTTATAGGGGTATTAGGGGGCATAAGGGGGAAATCGCAATCCCCCTTATGCCCCCCTTAAAAGGCTTCGCTCTCGCCTGCCGATTTAAGTCACCGAAGGTGGGTGACGAAGCGGAAAAAATCTTTTTCGACAGTCTGAGGCATTGACCCGTCGGGTCAATGCCTCTCTCATTATTACGATATTGTCACGTTCATGCTTTCGGGAACAATTTGAATAAAGGTTTTTCCGGGGTTAATCAAAAGCTTTTCCCCGTTTTCCGAATAATATTCGGTCTTTGACGCCCTGTTCTCACGCTTCCAGGTTATCGGAATACTCTTGCCCTCGGTAATATAAGTGCCCTTGCCCGTGCCGGTATCCGAAAGCTCCTGCCTGCCCTTGTCCGTGCCGTCGTTCAAATCATAATTCTGCATTCTCAATATTATTACGTTTTCGAAGCTGAGTCGGACACCGGACTGCATGGTATGAGGCTGTCCCTTTTTACAGCGCATATATACGCCGTTTTCCGCATCATATGTATAGCTCATGGTGTATACCGAATAGGGAATCGAAATTTCGGTTGCGTCCGTGCCGCCGTCAAGCGGCGCCTTTCTTTCGGCGTAATCGGGCTTTACGTCGCTCGTCATGCGGTAGTCATGCTTTTCTGCCGCCGTATACAGCTTATCATACGAGGTGTAAAGATTATGCCAGGTATTGTTGTATTGTGTATATCGCTCAAACGGGGTGCTTTCGTAAAGTCCGTTGATATTGTTCACATTGCGCGAGGAAATTTCGCTCTGCGCCTTGGGGCTGAAGCCGCAGTGTGCGTAAACCGCATCGTTTTCAAGGGCAAAATCCAAAAAATAATGTCTTGCCGAGCGCACGGGGCCGATTTTCTCCGCCTTTTCTTCATCCGAAAGAAGCGCCTCGTTATAAAGCGCCATCATTCTCGTTCCGCCGCCCTCAACATAAGCCTCATATATAAGATAGGCATTTTCAAGTCCCGCCTGCGGGCCGGTGTAATCCGCGTCATTATCGATCATAACCGCTATCGGCCGCGAATCGCTTTCGGTCATCGCTTCGTAAAATTCATCGACGGGCTCCGCCTCCGCCTCCACGCCCTGCTCCGGTTTTTCCTCTTCATAATTATTCTTTTCATTGCACGCGGTCAAGGACATTCCGATTGCCGCCGCCATAAACAATGCCGTTATTTTTTTCATAAAATCACTCCTTTTACATTCATTATATCACCTTTCCTTCAAAATGTAAAGATAAGCACTTGAAAATCATAAAAAAACAGCTTATAATATATTATGGGTGATTATTTATGAGAGCAATTATACAAAGAGTAAAAGAGGCCTCGGTTTCGGTTGACGGCAAAATAACCGGGGAAATCGGGCAGGGAATTTTAATATATTTGGGCGTCATGGAGGGGGATTCCGAATCCGACCTTGACTACACAATAAAGAAGGCTCTGGGCTTAAGAATTTTCGAGGATGAGGACGGCAGGATGAATAAGGCGTTGTCGGACATCGGCGGCTCTGTTTTGCTTGTTTCCCAGTTCACGCTTGCTGGCGATGCCCGAAAAGGAACACGGCCCTCATATTCCTCCGCCGCGCGGCCGGATGCCGCCGAAAAGCTTTATGAGGAATTCAAAAACCGCCTCGGGGAGCTCGGTGTTCCCTCGGCATACGGCGTTTTCGGCGCCGATATGAAGGTTTTCAGCATAAACGACGGCCCCGTTACCGTTATGCTTGACAGTACGCGGCTTTTTTAACACTATGGGCGCACCCTTTTTGTGCAGGGCATAATATAACAGGCTTGATTTAAGGAGAAAAGATATGAAAAAGCTTTCTGTATTGGATACCACGCTTCGCGACGGCTGCCAGGGCGGCAAAATTTCCTACACCGTTGAGGATCGTGTCAAAATAATTTCGCTTTTGGACGACTTCGGCATAGATTATATCGAAGTGGGAAATCCCGCATACTCCCCGAAGGATAGGGAGCTTATGAACCGCCTTCGGAATATAAAGCCGAAAAACTCCTCCGTTGCGGTTTTCGGCTCCACACGCCACGCCGGGAAAAAGGCGGAGGCGGATGAGGCACTGGCCGAGCTGGCGGCAGCGTACTGCGATACCGCGGTAATTTTCGGAAAGACCTGGGATCTTCACGTGACCGATGTGATAGGCACGACCCTTGACGAAAACCTTTCCATGATTTATGACTCCGTCCGCTTTTTATGCAGCCGCGGCAAGGAGGTTATTTTCGATGCCGAGCATTTCTTTGACGGCTTCAAAAACAACAGGGCCTATGCCATGCGGGCAATTGCCGCCGCCAAGGAGGGCGGCGCCTCAACCGTTTGCCTGTGCGATACCAACGGCGGTGCCTTCCCCGACGAAATCGAAGAGGCGGTTAAATCGGTGAGGAGCGAAATCTCCTGCGAAATCGGAATACACGCTCACAACGACGGCGCAATGGCTGTTTCCAACAGTATTTTTGCGGTCAAGGGCGGTGCCTCCCACATTCAGGGGACGATGCTCGGCATAGGGGAGCGATGCGGAAACGCAAATCTTTCGGCTATAATCGCAAACCTTCAGCTTAAGAAGGGCTTTTGCATAGCTCCCGATATATCGACGCTTACCTATACATGCCGCGCAATATCGGACATTTCCAACATCAGCATGCGTGAGCTTCCGTATGTCGGGAAAAACGCCTTTGCACATAAGGCGGGCACCCATATCGACGGGGTAATCAAAAACCCCGCATCCTTTGAGCATATTGCTCCGGAGGCGGTGGGAAATGACAGAAACTTTTTGATAAGCGACTTTGCCGGCCGCAGTGCGGCTTACGCCATGATGAAAAAGGTCATCCCCGACATAAAAAAGGATTCCGCGGAAATCGAAAGGGTGCTCACACGACTTAAGGAGC
>CAZRUB010000060.1:4768-8295 GCA_964603185.1 uncultured Ruminococcus sp. | reverse complement strand
CTTTTTCGCCCTCGTTCGGAACAAGCCTTGTATCAAATGAGGTGACCACCGCATTTCCCAAGCTTCTTATCTCCGCGGTTTTATCCGTTTCCTCGCCGTTGTAAATCGAGGAGGCCGTAATGTGGCTTGTTGTGACCGCGCACCCCTCATCCGAGGAAATTTCCGCCTCCTCACCCGACGAAAGCTTTATCTTAAGGGAATAAATCAGCTTGATGCTATCGGTATAGCGCTTGTTTTTCCCGGGCAGAATCGTCATGTTTCCCGCCGCCCAGCCTTCCGCCGCCGCAACGCACAGCGTGTTTTTATCCGAAAGCATATCGGTAACATCGTATTCCTGATACATCAGCCTTTTGTCGTATGCGGTAAAATGAGGGGTGAAAAGGTCATCACCCACTTTTTTGCCGTTGATGAAGGCACGGTAAAGCCCCGCCGCGCTTATATAAAGCACGGCGCTTTCAACCCTTTCGCTCAAATCGAAGCTTTTTGTAAATACGTAAACCGCCTCTTCCTTGTTTTCGGGCGATTTTATCCATTTTGCATTACCAAGCATTTTTTCATTCCATCTTTCCGAAAAGCGTAAAGCTTGTCACTCCGGGCGTAATTCCCTTGGGTGCGCCCACTATGCGAAGGCGAACCTCACGGCACAAAATCGGCGGAAACGTTTTATAATCGATGTTCCTGTCCTCCTCGTTTTCGCTCATATTGAGAACCGTTTGCCATTCGCCCGCTCCCACATTCATTCTTGTTTCTATAACATATTTATAGGGGCCGGGAACAATGCCCCTGTCCGTATCCATATTCACGTCGCGCCAGATGATGCGCACCGCCTCGCACACATAGTCCCCGCTTAAATCCATGCATATTTCGGGGATTTCGTCATCCTTTTTCGGCTGCCACCAGGTGAGCATGCTTTCGTCCAGCGCATAGAATGGCTCTCTCCCCACTTCATAGCCGGAGGCCTTCACCTTATGGCGGATTCTTGCGTTAACGGGAAGCAGTCCCGCGGAATTATCCTCCTTGGGATTTTCCGCCTCTCCGAAGCCCAGCTGAGGGGTATCGGTTACGGTGCAGCAAAGCTCGCCGTTTTCATCGACAAACACCGGGTCCATGCCTATTCTGCGCTCATACGGGTGCGTCGCACAGGCCGTGATTGTGAAAAACGCCCAGAGGCTGTTATCGGGGCCGTGAACTATGGAGCCGTGCCCGGCACCGCTTACGATTCCGCTCCTGCTTGTGCATATGGGATTGTGCTTCTGGCATTTGAATCCCGTCAGCGGGCCCTCGTCCGAATAATATGCCGCTATCGAGTAGCACGGAAATTCGGTTCCCGGGGCGGAATATACCATGTAATATCTCCCGTTGTGCTTCAGCATCCACTGCCCTTCTACCCAGCCGCTTTTCATATTTTGAAAATATGCGCCGCCGCGCTCCCAATAATTATCGGGATTGAATTGATGAATCAAATACGGCTCCGTCAAAAACCTTCTCGGGTCGTCGCCCGAAAGCTCAACCCCCATGGTCATTGCCGTAAAGTATCCCCTTTCGTCGGGGACGGTCTGTTCAAACCAATAAATGTAAATTCTGCCGTCGTCATCCCGAAAAAGCGCCGAATCTATCGGGCGAATCGTCGTTCCGTCGGTTTTGATAAAATCGCCCAGGAAGGTGAACGGCCCCGTGGGACTGTCGCCTATATAAAGCCCGTTGGAATGCGCCGTCAGCAAAAATTTCCCCCTGTGCGGAATGACCGACGGTGAATAGCCGATATTGTAGGGCTCCGTTCGGACATGCTTGAAATTAACGAAATCCTCCGAAACATAGCACATGCCGTAGCTGGGGTAAAGATACCATTTATTGTCGTAATACAAAACGCTCGGGTCGGATATCGACCTGAAATCCGCAAGCGGCTCATTCGTGTATTTCATCGGATTTATCCCGTAGTTATCTCCCCTCGGCATCGAGGGGACGGATAACGGGTTACAATAGGTTTTCTTTTTATATATCGGGCTTTTCGTTGACATAGGCTTATTCCTCCGTCCGCTTTGTAATGGTCACGGTTTGATTTTCCGCGTTCCACGAAACATTATAGCCGAGCTGCTCCGAAACAAATCTTATGGGAATAAACGTCCTTGAATCGGATATAACCGGGAAATTGAGCAGTGTGTATCTCACCCTTCCGTATGCCTGGCTCTCAACATATACAAGCTTGTTGAAAATTTGAAGCTCAATCGAATATACACCGTTGTCGATATATACCGTTTGCGTCCCGCCGTCCCAATCGACCGAGGCACCCATTTCCTCCAAGAGCCCTCTTAAGGGAATCAGGGTGGAGCCGTTCACAATATAGGGTGCAACGTCAAGCTCCTTTTTATAGTCCTCGCCGTTTTTATGCACGTTTATTGCATTGCTTCCTATCGTTAAGATATAGGACTCCTTGTTCTTTTCCGCACGCTCCTTTTTCGCGGCCACGGTTTGATAGAACGTAAGCTCGGCGCACGAAACTCTTCTTTCAACGGTTTCGTTGAATATAATCTCAACGTAGCGTGCCTCAACCTCTTTTCCCAAGGAAATCGTATTGGCGCCGAGGTTTTTTTCAAGCGTGTAATTTTCCAGAACCGTTTCCCAGCTTTCGCCGTCAATGCTTACGGCGACATCGAAATTCAGCCAAAAGCCGTGATAATCCGAGGTGCTTCTGGGAAGATATTCGATTTTTGCGAATTTTTCTACCTTGTTAAAGTCAACCGTCAAAACGAAGTCGCTTCCCGCCTCGGTCTGCCAGAAGCTTTGGATGTTTCCGTCTATGATATTGCCGATTTTAAAGTCCGCCCAATGGGGAGAGTCGCAGGCTACAGTCATATCGCTCTTATCTACGGCAACCAAGCGCTCCAAGGAATCCTCCGCAAAAAACTCATCGTAGGAAATCGTTTTGAAGTCCTTGTTTTCTCCGACCAGATAAAGCTCCGCCAAGGTACCGTACTTGTAAAGCCCCTCTGTAATCACAAGCTTTATTTTGTCCGCCTCTATGTTGCTTCCGAAAAGTATTTCCTTTTCGGTTACCGTATCGTTAAGTGTTTTATTCTCCAAAAGCTTGTGCCATTCTCCGCCGTCCGAGGCGGCATAAAGGTCAAGCTTCGTTATCAAGCCCGCCTTTTCCGTTCTGGGCGTCAAAATCAAGCCGGAAATTTTCTGCTTCTTCTTAATGTCAAGCTCTATTGTAAAGGGCGGCTCGTCCTGACGTGTTATTTTTCCGCTTGACGCATCGTAATTTGTGTGCCAGTAAGTATTTTTATCGCCGTCCAAAATATTGCTTACGGGAAGCTTTTCGGAATCTGCCGTTACCGTCCAAAGGCTTCTGTCCAGCGTTTCCACGCCGTTGGTGGCCTTCTTAACCTCCGGTAAATCGGGCACTGCCGCGTCCCCTCCCGTGAGGAATTTGATTTCCGCCGCTGTGGCAACGCCCCTGTTCGTTATGTCTATGCGTATCGCGCGCATTTTCTTGTCGCCCCAGGAGGCCACTTTATCGCTCATAT
>CAZRUB010000060.1:0-4668 GCA_964603185.1 uncultured Ruminococcus sp. | reverse complement strand
GATTGTCCTTTCTTCTCACATAGCGGAAGCCCGAAACCGTTTCCTCCTTGCCGAAGTCCACCGTCATGGAATTGGGTATGTCCGATACCTTTGTGCTTCCGTCCTCCAAAACCGTATACTTAGAGTGCCACAGCGTGCTTCCGTTGTCGTCAAAGGCCTTAAGCGCCGAAAACGCATCGTTCTGATAGGTGCTGGCCGTTACCGTCCATGAGGTCGAATAGGTAATTTCCTTTCCCGTGTTTGCCGTTGCCGTGTTCGTTGCGCTCGACTGAGAGGCGCCTGAGGATGCGCCTGCCGAAGCCGAAGCCGAAGCCGATGACGAAGCCGATGACGAAGCCGAAGCCGATGACGAAGCCGATGACGAGCCCGTGAGGAATTTGATTTCCGCCGCCGTGGCAACACCCTTGTTTGTTATGTCAATGCGTATCGCGCGCATTTTCTTGTCGCCCCAGGAGGCCACTTTATCGCTCATATCGCTTTTATCCGCGCCGAAATCGAACGTTCCCTTATATATGGAGTTGAAATTTTTTCCGTCGCTCGATGAGAATACCTCAAAGCTTGTGAAAAGGCCGGACGGATTGTCCTTTCTTCTCACATAGCGGAAGCCCGAAACCGTTTCCTCCTTGCCGAAATCCACCGTTATGGAATTGGGTATATCCGATACCTTTGTGCTTCCGTCCTCCAAAACCGTATACTTGGAATGCCACAACGTGCTTTCGTTATCATCAAAGGCCTTAAGCGGTGAAAACGCGTCAATCTGATAGGTGCTGGCCGTTACCGTCCATGAGGTCGAATAGGTAAGCTCTCTGCCCTCCGAAGCACGGCTCATTACCGAGGGTGCAAAGCACATTAAAACAGCCAAAAATAAAGCTGATATCTTTTTCATAATCATTTTCTCCCCCTTAATCAAGATAGTGCGCGTAGCCGCCGAAATCCGAAGCGGCATCTCGGCTTACGGCATAAACGCCGTTTCCTGCCGCGGTGACGTTAAGCCCGAAGCATTCCGAAAGCATCGTAACGGGAACATAAACTGTTCCTCCGTATGCAACGGCCGGCGCCGATAAGGTCTTGACCGCGCCGTTAACTCTCGCTTCAACGCTTCCGAGAACGGAGCAAGCCCAGGTATAACTGCCCACCGCTTCTCCGTCGGAGGCCGAGCTGTATACGAACACCATATTATAGTCGGAATTATATTCAACCTTGGATAAGCCGAATCCTAATATTTTTGTCAACGCATTCATGGGAATATATGCCGTTTGATTCATTTCCACGCATATCGCTGTGGGGTCATACTCCGAAAGGTCGCTTTTTGCGCCGGATACCATCATCTTGGATGAGCCCGCTTTTATGAGCGATATTCCGTTTAACGCCTTGCGCTCTGCCTCCGTGGGCGTCTTGGGCTCCGCCTCCGTATAGCGATAGTTGAATCTTCCCATGGGAGCTGAGTTTCCTTCCGCGTAGAAATCCAAAATATCGTTGCTTTCGCAATTGTCAACCCATTTAAATTCAAAGTCAAGCGTATCGGAAAGCTTAAGCAGTGCCCTATCCGCCTTAACCCGGAGCACCTTGCCGTCAAGCTTTTCATCATATTTTCCGACCTCGCTTTCCGTCTTATCCGCCGCAAGCGCATAAATCGTTCCGTTTTTCAAAAGGAAATCATAGCCCTCCCACCCTGTAGCGTGGTTTCTGTCGGAATCTATGTAAAGGTTCATGAAGGAACTTTCTCCCGCTCCCTTCAAAGCCTCCTCGGCCTCCGCCATGAAATAAACGTGGGTGGCATCCCTGGCCGCCTTAAGATATACGGGGTTGTTTCTCATGCTATCGTTTTTGTAAGCAGTGCTTCCGAAGCCCACACTGTCGCGGGAATATGTTCCGCGATCGTTAAAATATTCCGGCGTGACGTTATCCCATGACGACATGTCGTTTAAGTCAATGGTAATTTCACCGGAAGCGGCTGTAGGCTTTGAAACACCCTTAAAGCGCCTTACCGCATCCACCAAAAGGCAATAGTAATTATCCTTCATGTCACCGCGCGTGGGCTCCATATCGCGGCTTCCGTTATTGTCATACTGGTCGGGGAAGGCGTTCTTGGTTGTGTTCCATTCGATATGTCGCACAGCCTTCCATTCGTTCCAGCCCACAACAAGCATAAAGTCCGCGTCCGACGAAAGCGCCGACGAAAGCTGCTCGCGGAAGAAATATCCGTATTTATATGCGCCGGGCGTTTGGTCATCTCCCAGGCTCTCGGTATAGCTTCGTCCCATAACATAGGGAGTGTTCATTGCGTCAATCTTCTGCGTCACATAGGAACGGTTTACCGCAACACCGACGGTCGCCATTTCGTATCCGCCGTCAGCTTGCTTGTTGAAACGCGTGTTTCCGTAGGTTCTGAGCCAGCCCCATGCGTTTTCCCTTTCCACCTTCGCCGTATGATCGGATACGGGATATCTAAAGGTAAAGAAATTCTTTATTTCGTCCATAATCGCCTGCATTTCAGCGTCGTCGTCCTTCAAATGGTCGGGGTGCGCCATAATTAACGGCTTGCCGTCATGATAATACCAAAGGTCGGAATACTTGCCGTCGCAATAAGCCCCGAAATAGGTGCGCATAAGGTTAAGCTTCGAGTCCTCATTGCTTGAGTCCAAATTGCTCACGAAAGCAACCTTGGGCACGGTGTTCCCTGCCTCCATGCAATCCCTAAGTGCTTTGAAAAGCACCTCATACGAGCTTCTGAACGTTGCCTTGCCGTTGGTGCAGTCAAAAAGCAGCACGTCTACCCCCGCATCGCCCAGCATCAAGGCATGTTTTCTCATCGCCCAGTAATCCGCTCCCGTATAATAGCCGAAAAGCGGTTCGTTCCAGTAGTATACAACGTCGCCCGTCGGCCAAACGGGATTGTTGTAATCATATTTCGCTTCGGGATGGAGAAGCGCAAATTCCGAGTTGTTGATAGGCTCGGTCGAAGGGTTAAGGTTGTGCCACGTCCAATAGCAAATACCCACAGCCTTTCCTTCTTTTAAGTCACCCGCCTCCTCGTAATCGGCCATTCTTCGTCCGAGAGAGTCGGTAAGCGCCCACGTGTCGGCTCTTTTATCCGTTATTTTCGATTCGTCAACCGGAGTATAGGTATAATTATATTCCTCCTCCGAAAATTTTACCGATTTTATTTTTGTTGACTGCGTGCTCAAAAGGCTTACCAGATATACATCATGCACGCCCTCGGTTGCTTTCAGTGAGGCTGTATAGTCGGCGTAGTCCTCACCTATTCCGAGGTCTATTTTTCCGATGCACTTACCGGAGGGAGAATCGATTCTCACCATAATAAGATCTCCGTCCCCGATTGAATTGCAAAGCGCCGTAACCGTGACGGATTTCATCCCCGTGAGGCTTACGCCCTTAAATCCCGCATAGCCGCCCTCGGCAATGTAAGCGCCTACATTATCGTCCTCCAAGGAGAACGACCCTCCCGAAAGCGTCGCCTTATCCATGCCGAGCGTCGTTTCCTTGGCCGAGGGCACAAGCACTGTCGTCGACAACATAAAAAGCATTGTAACGGCTGCCGTGATTTTTTTAGCAAATTTCATTTTTTACCCTTCCCTTCTTTAATTCCGAATTTGTCAGTAACAACTAACTCTATATTACATCAAGAAATCCTTTCCGTCTAACAATATTTTGCGTTTATATCTCCAATTTTCCGACATTTTCATAAAACTTGTCCTTTTTTTATTATTCTTCTTGCTTTTCACAGAAAAAACGCCTATAATAAACGAGAGGTGATTTTCATGGCCGACCCAATAAGACTTTCGTGCTCCGGCCACCTTAACAAGGAAGGAATAGGAGTTTTACGTCAAACCTTTATCCCCCCCTACACAACGCCGCTTCATTCTCACATGTTTTATGAGCTGGAGCTTACCTTATCAGGCGACGGCGAGGAATTTATAAACGGCGAACTGCACCAAAAAAAGCGCGGCAGCGTATCGCTTTCCACGCCGGCGGATTTTCACGGCTTCGTTTTAAATAGCGTCACCACCGTGATAAATGTTATGTTTGACGAAAAATATCTTCCCGGAGGAATCACGGCTCAGCTTTTTGCAAAGGATTCAGACCGATTTATAATGCTGAGTGAGGAAAAAACACTTGCACTCGAAAGCCTTTTTAACGCCCTTTCTCGCTTAAGTGATTATGACACACCGCTTAACGACACGCTTTTAAGGAAAATAATAGAGTCGGCGCTGATTATCATTATGCAGGAATCCGATATGCACAAGCACACGGCCAAGCCGAAAAAGCAATCGGATATTCAAAAGCTTCTGCAATATATCGACCTTCATTTTATAGATAATCCGAGCGTGAGCACCGTGGCGGCGACAATCGGCAAAACACCCGACTATTTTTGCAAGTATTTCAAAAAGCATACGGGCTTCGGCTATAACGAATATTTAAACAAGCGAAAAACCGAATGCGCCAAGGCACTTTTGGAAATCAGCAATATGACGATAACCGAAATCTGCTTCAATTCCGGCTTTAACTCGCTTTCCAATTTTTCAAGGGTTTTTAAGGACTCTACCGGAAAAACACCGTCCGAATACCGTGCCCTGCACCAAAAAAATAAGCCGCGCACTTAAGACATAAGACAAACGAATCCGATGCTCCACGTTTTCCGTAGCC